>JBDUCE010000080.1:0-8407 GCA_040003635.1 Betaproteobacteria bacterium | reverse complement strand
CCTGCGTTCGAGCGTTGGCGAACGCGGGATCAGTGCATGTAGCGGTTGAAGGCCCATAACAGGATCACGGCGCCGACAATGGAAAGGATCCAGCCTGCCGGATGAAACCTGCCATTGGGGGAACGAAAGATGAGGCTCGAGATGATACCGCCCACGAGCGATCCGCCGATGCCAAGGAGTGCTGTGTACCAGAACCCCAGTGCGTTCATGCCCGGCATGATCCACCGCGCGATCAAACCGACAATGAAGCCGACAACGATCGTCCATATGATGCTCATGATGCCCATGGGGAGTCCCTTTCCAGGATGGGGAAGTGCCTCGCTTGCCGTCGGCCGGCGTGGCGGGTGCCATGCTACCACGCGCGCTTTAGTTGTTTCTTTACCGGACGCCGCGTAAGGTCAGGCCGCAAGGTTCGACTCATCGCCATGACTACCTTTCGGTCGACCTCTTTGATGCTCGCTTGTCTCGCCTTGCTGGGCGCAGGACAGCCGGTGCTGGCAGCGGCCGGTGCTCCGGGGGCCTGTCACGCGGCGAGCGGCCCTGCCACGTTGCCTCTGGTCGAGCTTTTCACGTCGGAAGGCTGCAGCAGTTGTCCGCCGGCCGACCGCTGGCTATCCAAGACCTTTCCCCTGGCAGCGAAGGCTTCGCCCGAGGCTGCGGTGCTCGCGTTCCACGTCGATTATTGGGATCAGCTCGGCTGGCGCGATCGCTTTGCCAATGCGGCGTACACGCAGCGACAGTACGCGGCCATGCGCGCCAACCATGCCCGCGTGGTCTATACCCCGCAAGTGCTCCTGCAAGGCCGCGACCGTGGGATATGGCAGGAGACTTCGGCGCGAAAAGGGCTCCATGCCGCCGCGGAAACGGCGCCCCGGGCGCGCATTGCGCTGGATGCCCGCCATGAATCCGGCGAGGTTGCGATAGAGGTCGAGGCCACCAGCCTCGCCCGTTCGACGAAGCCCGTGGTGATGCTGGCATTGACTGAGAGCGCACTGGGCTCCGAAGTTCGTGCCGGCGAAAATGCCGGTGTTCATCTGATCCACGATCACGTGGTGCGGGCATTCGAGATGGGCCCCGCCTTCGACGCGCAGGGCAAGGCTAGCGGCACCGTACGCCTGCCGTTGCCGCGTGAGCGCGGGCGCGACGCGTTGATCGTCGCGTTCGTGCAGGACGGCGGCACCGGAGAAGTGCTGCAGTCGATCGTGCTGCCGCTTTGCCCGCCCTCTTGAGCGGGACCGCATAGGCGGCTGGCGTGACGGTGGCCTTCAGGTCACTTCGGCGTGGCGCAGCTTGCAGGTGTGCAGCACCTCGTCCGCATCGCGTTTCCACCAGTTGTTGGCGGAGAAAATCTCGACTTCGTGGGCACCGCGGTATCCGGCGTTTTCCATCCAAGAACGGATGAGCGGGAGGTCGATCACGCCGTCACCCATCATGCCGCGGTCGACCAAGAGGTCGGTGGTCGGCACGAGCCAATCGCAGATGTGGTACGCGAGAAGCCGCGATGGCGTGGCCCCGCCCGCTCGCTCGATCCCGCGCTGCAGATGCGGGTCCCACCACACGTGATACACGTCCACGGCGATGCCCACACCGGTGCCGAGCTCGTCGCACAGATCGTTGGCATGCTCCATGGTGTTGACACAGGCGCGATCGGCGGCATACATCGGATGCAACGGCTCGATCGCCAGAGGCATGCCGGTCGGCCGTGCGTATTCGAGGAGATCCCCGAGCCCGTCGCGGACCATCTCGCGGGCGCCCCCGATGTCCTTGGAAGCGATCCTGCCGTCGCCGTCCTTGGGCAAGCCGCCCACCACCAGCACCAGGCAGGGCGACTCGAGGGTGAGCGCTTCGTCGACTGCGCGCCGGTTGTCGTCGAGCGCGGCCTTGCGCCCCGCACGATCGCTCGCCGGGAACATGCCACCACGGCAATAGCCCGAGAGTTTTAGCCCGGTGCCGCGAAGGCGTTGCGAGGTCTCCTTCAAACCCGCGGCGGCAACCTGATCGCGCCAGGGCGCGATCATGCGGATGCCGTGGCGCGCGCAGCCGTCGATGATCTGCGGAAGGCTCCACTGCATGCGCAACGTAGCCGTATTGATCGAAAGTGATTCGGAGCGCGGGGACATGATCAGCTGTCAGTGAGGATGCTTCATTGCCCGACGCCGTGCAGTGCCAGGAGCGTTCGCATCCGGGTGCACGCGAGATCCGCATCACAAAGCAAATCGGCTGCATCGGCGAGCCTGAACAATTCCACGAGATGCACGAGGCTGCGTGCGCTCTGCTGACCGCCCACCATCACAAAATGCTGCTGATGGCCGTTGAGCCAGGCGAGGAATACTACGCCGGTCTTGTAAAAGCGCGTCGGCGCCTTGAACACGTGGCGTGAGAGCGGCACCGTCGGGGCGAGGATCGCGTGAAACCTTGCGGTGTCGCCCGCTGCGAGCGCGGTCAGCGCGGCGGCGGCGGCCGGTGCAATGGGATCGAAGATGCCGAGCAGCGCGTCCGAATGGCCCTGCGCATCCCCGGCAATGAGATCGGCAAAGTTGAAATCGTCGCCGGTGTACATGCGCACCCCGGGCGGCAATCGTCGCCGCATGGCAATTTCCTTCTGCGCATCGAGAAGCGAGATCTTGATGCCATCGACCTTGGCGGCATGCCCGGTCAGGATCGAGAGGCACACGTCCATCGCCCTGTCGATGTCGGCATGTCCCCAATAGCCGGCGAGCGCGGGATCGAACATGTCGCCCAGCCAATGCAGGATGACCGGCTGGCGCACCTCGCTCAGAATGGTGCCGTACACCGTCGCGTAATCATCGGGGGAGCGCGCACACGCCGCAAGCGCGCGGCTCGCCATCAGGATGATCCGTCCGCCACGGCCTTCGATCGCTTCGCATTGCAACCGGTACGCAGCGAGCACGTCGTCGATCGTGAGATTTGGCCCCAGCTCCAGATGATCGGTGCCGGCACCACAGGCAATGAGCGCACCGGGTGTAGCGTGCGCGAGCTTTAGCGACCGGTCGATGAGCTCGAGGGAGGTGGGCCAGTCGAGTCCCATGCCACGTTGCGCGGTGTCCATCGCTTCGGCGATACCGAACCCCAGCGACCACAGGTGCTGCCGAAAGGCGAGCGTGGCATCCCAATCGATTGCACAACCCAGCCCCGGGTCGGTGGTAGCCAGCGGATCGGCGACCACGTGGGCGGCGGCGTACGCGATGCGATTGCCGGCCGAGCGGTTCATGCGTTGCGGCCACTCCCGCGAGGGCCGCAGAGTGAAGCGGCGAAGCGCGCCGTCCGGATCGGGAAGATCAAGCGAAGGCATGACGATTGGTCAGCAACTCACCTTAAGCGGCCAGCGGCGGCACGTCGAGCCAGCGTCGCTCCTGCCAGCTTTTGAGCCCGAGCTCGGCCAGTTGCACGCCTTTGGCGCCTTCGAGCAGGTTCCAGGGGAATGGCGTGTCATCGAAAAGATGTTGGATGAAGAGCTCCCACTCGATCTTGAAGGCATTGTCGTACGCGCGATTGTCGGGAAGCTTTTGCCACGTGCCGAAAAAATCGATCGTTTGCGGAACATCCGGATTCCACACCGGCTTGGGCGTATTCACGCGCGCCTGGGTCCAGCAATCGGTGAGGCCCGCGACCGCCGAGCCGAGCGTGCCGTCGACATGGAAGGTGACGAGGTCGTCGCGGCGCACGCGCGTGGTCCACGAGCTGTTGATCTGGGCGACGATCGGTGCGCCGTCGCCCGCAAGCTCGAACGTGGCGTAGGCCGCGTCGTCGGCGGTGGCGGCGTATTCGCGGCCCTCTTCGTCCCAGCGCGTGGGAAGGTGCGTGGCGCCAAGACACGACACGCTTTGCACCGCGCCGAAGAGATTGTCGAGCACGTAGCGCCAATGGCAGAGCATGTCGACGATGATCCCGCCGTCGTCTTCCTTGCGGTAATTCCACGAAGGACGCTGTGCCGGTTGCCAATCGCCCTCGAATACCCAATAGCCGAACTCGCCGCGCACCGAAAGAACGCGGCCAAAAAAACCGGAGTCGACCAGCATCTTCATCTTGAGGAGGCCCGGCAGCCACAGCTTGTCCTGCACCACGCCGTGCTTGATGCCCGCGGCCTTTGCGGCGCGGTAGATGTCGAGCGCCTGGTCGAGTGTGGGTGCCACCGGCTTTTCGGTATAGATGTGCTTGCCGGCCGCGATCGCCTGCTTGATGAGCCGGGGACGCAGGCCCGTCGATGCCGAATCGAAATAAAGAATATCGTCGCGATCGGCGAGCGCGGCATCGAGGTCGGTGGTCCACCGCTCGATGCCGTGGGCCCTCGCCAGCGCTTCCAGTTTCGAGCTGTTGCGGCCGACCAGAATGGGGTCGGGCATCACGCGGCGGCCGTCGGCGATCGGCACGCCGCCCTGGGCGCGAATGGCGCAGATCGAGCGCACCAAATGCTGGTTGGTGCCCATCCGGCCAGTCACGCCATTCATGATCACGCCGAGCCGAACCGTGGGCTGCACATCGTTCTCCTGTTCGTCGGATATTAATGTATCCACATTTCCAGCAACAGCACGATCACTGCATTCCCTGCAATTCTGAAACAGCGTGCTGGTCGGGGATCGGCATGGGCGACATGGATGCCCAATCGGGAAAGACGGCGGACGCAAATCCGGCTACATCGAGCGAAGCGATATCGATGCATCCTCCGCAAAGCTTGACCCGAACCGCTTCGCGCGAGCGGTGGTACAGGTCGGAATGCGCGGCCAGGAATGCATCCTGCTCGGTGACGCTCGCACCCTGACCGGCAAAGCCATCGACGTAGTGATGACCGTTGCGCTCGACATGGGTCATCCCGAGTATGCCGCACAACGCAAGGTCCTGCTGCAGCGCGAGGCCCGCCTGGGTGGTCAGATCCTCGGCCGACATGAAAAAGATCTCGCCGTCTTTCCCGCGGTTCCATTGCTGGCACCGGGCACGGTTGATCAGGGCCTTGTACAGACCTTTGCAGGCCTTGCTCGAAACGCCGGTATATCCCAGTGTGCAGGCCTTGGGAAAGGCATCGAGCGCCGCGTCGGATTCATCGATGATAAGTGGCACCATCGACGAGAGCGTTCGCACGTCACGCACAAGCGCAACGCCCCGCGAAACCGGCTGCTCGATGAATAGCGTGCGCTCACGCAGTCGCATGAGCGGGGCGGATCGCCCGAGGCCACTCCAGAGTGCACCGAGCGAATCGAGATCATTGTATTGTTCGTTGCCATCGAGGGTGACGCGGTAGTCGGGGACCGTGTGATCGAGAAGCTCCGCGATCTCGAACAACCGTAACAGGTCTTCCTCTTCACGGCCGCACAGCTTTATCTTGAATCGGCGCAGATCATAGGCATGGATCGCCTCTTCCAGCGATTCCGGAAGGCCGTCGTCGAGCATCCCGGGATGCCCCGCAATCCGATCCAGCATCCCCACGGTGTGGCGCACCGTCAGGACACTGCGCGGCGTCAGCGATGCGAGAAAGCGCGCGAAATCAAAGTCGGCGAACTCCGGTAACAGCGCCGCCGGTGCGATGCCGACGAGGTTGTTGCGGATCATCGTGCCGAACGGCACACCGAGGGCCCGCGCCAGGGCGTCAAGCAACGCCTTGTCGATTTCCGCGGGGCCAAATCCTGCCGCGAGGGAAGGAAGACCGCGCCGTGCGCCAGCTTCGAGGTGCTCGGCGTAATGTGCTGCGAAATGGCCGAAAGCGGTGCGCGGCAGTTGATCGTCAAGATAGGCCTCGCGCGCAAGCCAGAGCGAGGAGCGCAACTGATCGAAGCTCTGCGCCTCATCGAGCCGCGGGTCCTTGTCGAACCATTTGGGCACCATCAGCTCGGCGGCCGCACCCCAGGCTTCCCGCCCATCGCCGAGCCCGATGCGGGCGCGCACGAAGGCCTGCGGCGCGTGCGTCACGGTGACCGCTCCGAAGCGAAACGGCAGGCGCAAGATGACCGGGCGCTCGAGGCACTCGATCTCGAGGATCGAAAAGGTGGGTTCCATGGTCAGGCCGCGCATCGCCGGTCACGCGTCGAGCGTGCCCTGTGCATAGAAGTGGCCGCGAATCGTTTGCGCAAGCGCGGCAAAATCGGAGGTACCCATCATGGCGAGGGAGCGTGGGCGCGGCAGTTGCACGTCGTAGATGGCGGCGATCGAGCCGGGACGCTCGCTCATCACCAGCACGCGGTCGGACAGAAAGATCGACTCGGGGATGCTGTGGGTTATGAACAGCACCGTCTTGCGCGTTTCCGACCATATCCGCTGCAGCTCGAGATTCATTTTCTCGCGAGTCATGGCGTCGAGCGCGCCAAAGGGCTCATCCATCAGCAGCACCGCGGGATCGTGCACCAGCGCGCGGCAGATCGATGCCCGCTGCTGCATGCCGCCGGAGAGCTGCCATGGCGATTTGTTCTCGAACTCCTTGAGGCCAACCATCTCGAGAAGCGCCCGCGCCTTGGGCAGATAGCGCTCGCGCGGCAGCCGGCGCATCTCGATTTGCAGCAGCACGTTTTCAAGCACATTGCGCCACGGCAGGAGCACCGAGCCCTGGAACACGATGCCCACGTTTTCGGGCGGCCCATCCACCGGCAGTCCGTTCACACTGATGCGCCCTGCCGTCACCGGCAGCAAGCCGGCGATCATCTTGAGGAGCGTGGACTTGCCGCATCCCGAGGGGCCGACGACGCTTACGAATTCGCCGGCCGCAATGTCGAACGTGAGCGGCTTCAACGACTCCACCGGGCCCTCTGCCGTCCGGTAAGTCTTGGCAGCACCGTCGACACTGATGAGCGGGCGCACGTCGGGCATTTCCGGCGGAGCAGGTTGTGTCACGTAACGCGCCCCGCCAATCGGAGTGTGGATGCGCCAGGCAGGACCACCCACGTGCGCAGTTATGGCAGATAGGCGTTGCTGTAGTAATCGTCGGATTTCCCGGCCGAGGCTTTGTCGAGCCCGCCGTACTCGACCAGCAGTGCGAGGGTTTCGTCCATGTTCTTGGCGCCCACCCGGAACGGCCGGTCGTTCGGATTGTCCGGACCTTTATAGAGTGCCGCGGTATTTTTCATCCCCACCAGCGCGGTGTCTTTCACGCCTGATTTCGGGTTCGCCTTCAGCATCGCATCGATCGCGGCTTCCGGATCTTTGGCGGACTCTTCGAGCGAGCGGGTGGCCGCGCGCATGAAGCGCTTCACCACGTCGGGCTTGTTCTTCAGGAAATCCTTTTGCACGATGATCCCCGAGCTCACCATGTTGACGCCGTAGTCGGCGAACCGGATCGCGGTGACAGGCTTGTGCATGGCATCCTGCAGCTTGATGGCCTGGTCCATCACATAGCCGAGCAGCAGATCGGCCTGATTGTTGATCACCGCATTGAGCTTGGTCTGCGCATCGCCGGCGACCGTCTTGAAATCGGTTTCCTTCAGTCCGGTTTTCTTGAGGAACAACGGCCAGATCTGCGACATCGAATCCCCCGGCGTCACCGCCACCGTCCTGCCCTTGATGTCTTCGGGCTTGCGGATGTTTTTTTCGGTGAAACCCATCACCGACATGGCCGAGGTTTGCAGGGCCACGCCTACGGCCATCACCGGTGCGCCCTTGGACGCGGCCTTCATCATCGTCGGCACGTCTGCGTATCCGAAGTTTGCGGTTCCCGCGGCCACCGCCTGGACGGTGACGCCGGAGCCGCGCCCTTCCTGGATGTCGAGATCGATCCCTTCCTGGTCGAAATAGCCGCGCTCCTTGCCGAGAAAGAAGGGCGCGTGCTCGCTATAGACGTACCAGTTGAGGAGCAGGATGACCTTGTCCTTGCCTTGCGCGACAGCGGGGCCGGCGGTCAGCGCGAACGCCGCCGCTGCAAGCAGTGCAATGCGTCTTGCCAGCATGATGTTGCCTCCTTTGTTGATCGCCGCCACTCAGGCGGTCGCAGTGAAGTCGTTGCGGTGGGACGCGTGCCAGGGGATCATCAGCCGCTCGATCACATCGATGGCGACAAACAGCAGCACCCCGATGGCGGACAGCACGGTAAGGGCCGCAAACATGAGCGGCAGGTCGAAATTGCCGTTCGCGATCTGCAGCAGGTAGCCGATTCCGGAATTGGATCCGACGAACTCGCCGACCACGGCGCCGACCACCGCGAGGGTGATCGATACCTTGAGTCCCGAGAAGATCGAAGGCAGCGCGTGCGGCAGGCTGATGCGCAGGAAGGTCTGCAGGCGCGTCGCCTTCATTGATCGCGCGAGATCGATCATGTCGGCATCCACCGATTTGAATCCTGCGACCGTGGCCACCACCACCGGGAAAAAGGCCAGCAGGAATGCCGATATCACCTTGGGAATGATGCCGAAGCCGAACCACACGACGAAGAGCGGCGCGATGGCGATCTTGGGTACGCTTTGGGAAAACA
>JBDUCE010000474.1:0-2521 GCA_040003635.1 Betaproteobacteria bacterium | reverse complement strand
TCGATGCTGGTGACGACCATTCCGGCGGCGCTCGAGCGTGGCGCGACACTTCTCACCCGCACCCGCGCCGTTCTTCTCGAGCAGTCCGGCGATCGCGTTACTGCCTTGCAATGCGCGGCGATGGATGGCAAGGGCGTTGCCGCCACCGAGCGACGAATCACGATCCGGGCGCGCGCCTTCGTCGCCGCGGCGGGTGCCATCGGCACCCCGGCGCTGTTGTTGCGAAGCGGTGCGCCGGATCCTCATTCGCTGGTGGGCAGGCGCACGTTCCTGCATCCGGTGGTGGTATCGGCGGCATTGATGCCGGACATCGTTGCTGCGTACGCCGGCGCGCCGCAAACCGTCTACTCCGATCATTTTCTCGGGGAACACCCGCTCGACGGCCCGATAGGGTACAAGCTCGAGGCCCCACCGGTGCATCCGATACTGGCGGCGATCACGCTGACCAATCACGGCGCCGTCCATCGCGAGTGGATGGGCGACCTGCCGCGCATGCACGTGTTGCTGGCCTTGATGCGCGACGGGTTTCATCCCGACAGCATTGGGGGAACGGTGAGGCTGCATGACGACGGCACGCCACTGCTCGATTACCCGCTGACGCCGTACTTCTGGGAAGGCGCCCGGCGAGCGTTCCGGTCGATGGCGGAGATCCAGTTTGCCGCAGGTGCGCGCAAGGTGATGCCGGTGCATGGCGACGGCGCCGGCTTCGATTCCTGGCCGGCAGCACGCGCGGCCATCGACGGCTTTGCGCTCGCCCCGCTGCGCACGCCGGTGGTCAGTGCGCACGTGATGGGCGGTTGCCCGCTTGGTTCAGACCCGCGGCACGCAGTGGTCGACCTCGCCGGACGGCATCATCACCTCGCCAATCTATACACGATCGACGGATCGCTCTTTCCCACTTCGATCGGCGCCAATCCGCAGCTATCGATCTACGGTATCGCTGCGCGCCTGGCCGATAGCCTCGCGCGCACCCTTGGCGCGCCCGCGCGCCCCGCCACGTAGGCTTTCTCGATTAGGGTGTTTGCTCTAACGTCCCCCGCTATAGTGAATCCACTCGCCGCAGATGCGAGCCATCCAAATCACCGCAGGGAGTCGAGCATGCTTACGCAAGTCACCACCCGCTTCACACCGAACGAGATCTCGGAAGCCGCGCTGGCCGCATCGCGCCAGGTCTGGCTCGCAGGACTCGGCGCCGCCGTGGTCAGCCGCGACTGGATTGCCACCGAAGCCGGCAACCGGTTCAAGACCCTGGTCAAGGAAGGCACTGCGGTCGAATCGCGCGCCATCCAGTTCATCGGCGACCAACTCGGCACGTCGATGACCCGTGCCAATGCACTCTGGAAGCAGACGCGCAGCACGGTGCAAACGACGGTCAGGCAGGCGGCCGACACCGCAGTGCTCTTTGTAAAGGACACGCTGCCCGTCGCGCTGCCCCTCATGGATCTTCCGGCCAAGCCGAAGGCGAAGCGCACCGCGACGACGGCGAAGCGCTCCATCAAGTCGGCAAGGAAATCCGTTGCCAAAGCGAAGCGGATGGTTTCGAAGCGCACCGCGAAGCGCGTGGCACGCTGACGTTTTTTGCCGCCAAGGCAAAGAGGCGATGAAATGCGGGCGCGGCCGATGACCGGTCGTGCCCGCTCGCGCGCGGCCCACCCTCCGCGCATCGGCCTCGCGTTGGCCGGCGGCGGCCCGCTGGGCGGCATCTACGAGATCGGAGTGCTGCTCGCGCTCGCGGACTCGCTCGAGGGCATCGATCTCAACGCGCTCGACGTTTATGTCGGCGTGTCGTCGGGCAGTTTCGTGGCTGCCGGGCTGGCCAACGGCATTTCTCCCGCGCAGATGTACCGTCTCTTCATCGACGACGGTGAAGACGCGGAACTGACACCCGAGCTCTTTCTGCGCCCGGCATTGCGTGAGTTCGGCCGGCGGATGCTGACGTTGCCGCGCCTCGTGTCCCAGGTTACACGGCAATACCTGCGTGATCCTTTGCATTATGGCGTAATGGAATCGGTGTCCACTCTCTCGCGCGCGATGCCCACCGGCATCTTCGACAACGCGGCAATCGACCGCTTCCTCAGCAATCTTTTCGCTGCTCCGGGGCGCACCAATGACTTTCGTGCGCTGCCCCGCAAGCTCTTTCTGGTGGCGACCAATCTCGATTCCGGTGCCTCCGTCACCTTCGGCAGCGCGGGCTTCGACGACGTACCGGTGTCGCGCGCCATCGAAGCTTCGTCCGCCTTGCCCGGCTTGTTCCCGCCGGTGGAGATCGACGGCGAGCACTACGTCGACGGCGCGCTCAACAAGACGCTGCACGCGTCGGTCGCGCTGGACGAAGGCGTCGATCTCCTGCTTTGCGTGAACCCGCTGGTGCCGTTCGACGCGAGCGGCGCCGGCAGGAACGGGCATCTCACCGTCAAGAAGCTCTCCCATGGCGGCTTGCCCCTTGTCCTGTCGCAGACGTTTCGCGCGATCATCCACTCGCGGATGCGGGTCGGCATGGACAACTACCGCCGGCAGTACC
>JBDUCE010000473.1:0-2534 GCA_040003635.1 Betaproteobacteria bacterium | reverse complement strand
CATCATGCAATCAGCCTTTCAGATTCCGCGTCCGGCTGCATGCGCACGCGGTGGCCTTCGCCGATATCGATCAGCTCGCCGGCGCCGGCGGCCGTCCAGCAAAACGGCGCGCGCCATTCGGCGGGGCTGCGGGCCGCGCCGTCCAGCACTGCGGCGAGATCGAGCTTGCGTTTCAAGTCCGGGTACGGCACGGCGGCGAGCAGGCCCAGGGTGTAGGGGTGCACCGGGTTGCGGAAGAGCACTTCGCGCGGGGCGATCTCGACAATGCGGCCGCGGCACATGACGGCGATTTCATCGGCAATGTAATCGACCACCGCCAGGTTGTGGGAGATGAAGAGGTAGGTCAGGCCCAACTCCGCCTGCAGATCCTTGAGCAGGTTCAGCACCTGGGCCTGAATCGACACATCGAGGGCCGAGACCGGCTCGTCGCACAGGACGAGGTCGGGCTTCAGCGCGAGCGCGCGCGCGATGCCGATGCGCTGGCGCTGTCCTCCCGAAAAGCTGTGCGGGTAGCGGTTGAGGAACCGGGGATCGAGTCCTACCAGGCGCATCAGCTCCTTGGCCATCTCGGCCCGGTAATCGGCGTCGCCGACGTCGTGGATCACCAGCGGCTCGCGCAGGATGTCGAACACCGTCATGCGCGGACTGAGGGAGCCGAAAGGGTCCTGGAAGATGTATTGCACCCGCCGGCGAAAGCGCATGAGCTCTTCGCCCTCCGCGCGGACCACGTCGCGCATGGTGCCGCGGTCGTTGTACAGGACCTCTCCGCCATCCGGCTCCAGCGCCCGCATGATCACTTTGGACAGCGTGGTCTTGCCGCATCCGCTTTCGCCGACGAGGCCGAAGCACTCGCCCCGGGTAATGGAAAAGCTGAGATCGTCGACGGCGCGAAACGAGGGACCCGCTCGCCGCGAAAAGAGGCCGGTCGCGCGCTGGGCGAACGTCTTGCTGACTCCGCGCACGTCGAGATGGATGGCGGGCGCGTCGGCGGGCCACGGCTCGGATTTCTCCACCAGCGGACCCGTCTGGTGATCCACCGTGCGCACCGAGACCAGGCGTTCGCCCGGCTTCATGTTGAAATGCGGGACCGCCCGCAACAGCGCCTGCAGGTAAGGATGCTCGGGCCGCTCGAACAAGGCCGCTATGGTGCCCTGCTCCATCACGCGTCCTTCATACAATACGACCACTTCTTCGGCGACGTTGGCCACCACGCCCAGATCGTGAGTGATGATGAGGACGGCCATGCCGAGCTCCGCCTGCAGCTCCTTGATGAGCGCGAGAATCTGCGCCTGGATCGTGACATCGAGCGCCGTCGTCGGCTCGTCGGCAATCAGCAGCGAGGGGCGGCAGACCAGCGCCATGGCGATCATCGCCCGCTGGCGCATTCCGCCGGAGAGCTCGAACGGGTAATTGCGCAGGGCCCGCGCCGGGTCGGGAAAACCCACCAGCCGCAGCATCTCCTGGGTGCGGGCGATGCCTTCGCGGTGCCCGATCCGGTGATGGAGGAAGAGCGCTTCGCTCACCTGATCGCCGACCGTGTGCAGGGGCGACAGTGACACCATCGGCTCCTGGAAGATCATCGAGATGTGGCGCCCGCGAATCCCGCGAATGACGGCCCCATCGGGGGCGAGACGCGTGATGTCGACCGGAGGCGCGGTGCTTCCCGGCGCGGTGAACAGGATTTCGCCCGACGTGATGTGGCCGGTCTTGGGCAGGATGCGCATGATGGCCTGCGCCGTGACCGACTTGCCCGACCCCGATTCACCGACCAGCGCGAGGGTCGCGCCGGCCTTGATGCGAAAGGAAATCCGATCGAGCGCGGGGACCATGGTGCCGCGGTTGTCGAATTCGATCGACAGGTCGCGGATGTGGATCAGGTCCGCCAACGCGCACTCCTCGCGCAACAGCATCCTCCCGCCGGCAACAGCGCGTTGCCGGTGCTGATCGCATTAGCCAATATTTCCTCCGTTATTACGTCAGTCTTGTCGCGACGCTGGGGCCCTGCATCTGCCGGCCGCTGACCGCGAGAATGCCCGTACTCCGCGGCGCCGTCGAGTCCCACCGGTGCCTGCCGGCCAGATGTGGCCACGGCCAACCCTTCGCCGCCACACGGCGGTTGTCCTGCCCATCACTCATGGGGAGGTATGCAGGCTGCCGCAACTGCGACGCCGCCCGCCGCCTCAACCGGTGGCCGTCAACCGGAACGCCGGGACAGGCTGGGCATAGCCCTTGAGGACCAGGGGGCCGACGTTCTCCACCTTCGCGACGTCGTCGATCGCGGCCCGGGCGCGACGGTCGAGCAGCACCTCGCCCGGACCGGCCTCGGCGCACAGCCGCGCCGCGAGGTTGACGACGCTGCCGATGGCCGAGTAGTCGAAGCGCCCCTCGTAGCCGAACGCGCCGAGGGTCGCAAATCCCTGGGCGATCCCGATGCCGAGGTCGAGATCGTAACCGAGCTTCGACCACCGCGCGCGCAACGGATTGAATTCCGCCTGCATCCGCAGCGCCATGTTCGCGGCCCGCTTCGCCGCGTC
>JBDUCE010000472.1:0-2550 GCA_040003635.1 Betaproteobacteria bacterium | reverse complement strand
GATCAACTCCGCCGTGTCGGGCGTGACGCGCAACGCGGCGATTTCGCTCATGGCTTGAGATGTGCCGCAAGGCGCCGGATCATTGTGCAGGGGTTGCCAGAATTCGCTGGCGGCTGCCAGCCCATCGCGTCACACGACCCCAGCCAGCGGTTGCGTCCTGTTACTGCACATCAGATTCGACGAGAGCACGCGCAACCCGCAGCTGATGCTGCAGTGGGCGCTTGCCAATCTACCACGACGATCGGGGTTGTCAATTCGGATCAGCGCCCACCATCAGATTCACCGAATCTCGAGCGGCAGGTTCCTTGCCATACATTGCTGTGTCATGTGCACGAGCGCATCGAGCAAATCGCGGTGTTCCGGCGTCATGGCATCCCGGTGCGCAGCCACCCGCTCCAGTTCGTCGAGCAGGCGTGGCGCGCTGGCGAGCATAGGCCCGGGATCGATGTTCTCCAGGGGCAGATAGGTGCCGCAATCGCAGTGACCGAGGAGATGCGGGAAGGATTGCGGACCTTTTTCGTCCCAGTGCCGGATCGTAACGCCGGGAGCACGATAGGTTTCGATCCCGGCCTGCGCCAGCGTTTGCGCGACCCATAACTTGAAGCTTTGGAAAACCTCGTGGTTGCAGGGCGACACCTGGTGCTCGGCGACGATCAGATAGAGCCGGCGATCCTGCTCGGATTGGCTGACGAGATCCTGCGACACGACGCTGGCGCTCCCCAACTGCTGCGCCACCCATTGCTGCACCATGTCCGCCCCCTTGTCCAGTGCCGCCGCGACCGGTGCGCTAAGACCCTGGCCGAGCTCCTCGTACCCGGCGGGCTCGCACCCCAGTACGGCGACGCACGGCGGCAGACGACCAAGCCGATCGATCAATGCGAGCGCCCGCATGGGCGTGGCGTAATGCGTGTCGGCGAAATAGTCGCGCAACGCGTGCGCGTCGAGCCCGGAGAGGTCGGGCAACACGGGTTCCAGCAGGCGCACTTCGCCCGGCTGTCCTCCGCTCTTGTGGGCATCGAGCACTAACAACGCGTCGTAGCCGGTCATCAGCTCCTGCACCATGCTCATTCCACCAATGCCGGTCTCCATGATTTTTACGCCGGACGGCCAGTCGTTGCGCGCGAGGCGCCACGCCAGCTCCACGCCAAAACCATCATCGCCCTGGAGCACATTGCCGACGCCGACAACGAGTATTTTTTGACCGTGCGCGCTCACGCGTCAAAAACTGGGAAGGTTGGGGGTGAAATCCATGTCCAGCCCGATCAGCACTCGTCCATTCTCGTCCCGCTTGACCGGATAGCACGCGATCTTTTCACTTCCGCCGAGGCGGCTTCCCTGCCGCACGTCGTAGTAGCAGCCTGGATGGTTCGGACAGGTCAGCGTATAACCGCCCAACGTCGCCCGTGAAAGCGATGCGCCGTCCTGTGCGCAACGGGATTCGATCGCGAAAAACTGCTCGTCACGGCGGCACAGGAGCACGGGATGACCGTCCACGGTGACGTCCCGCACCGCGCCGGACGCGGGCTCGTCCAGCGGCTCCGGCACCGGAATCCAATGAGGGTAGCGGACGGGAGTTGAAGCGGTCGTGCGCACCGATTTGATAGGTATGTTCGGGAAGGCGGGCTTCCGCTTGCCGCTTTCCTCTTCCGCTGTTTGCGTCGCTGCCGGCAACAGGTCATAGAGGTCCATCAGTGTATTGATCGCCGGATCCGATACGACTTTTTCCAGCACGCCTTCCTTGAACAGGCGGACCAGCCGCCGCAACGACTCACGATGAATCGCATCGATGCCGTTGAGCAACTCGAATACCCGATCGCGGACATCTCCGGCGGGAAGCGCCTCCATTTCCTGGATCAGGGTGTTGACGTGGGCGAGGAGCGCGTCCCAATCGTCGTTGGAGAGATATCCCAGGAGCGGTTGGAGCGCATCCGGCGCGACGCCGTCACCGGTGAGGTCGCGGTCGGCCATCGGCGCTACCGTCGGGAACCTCTGAACAAGTCGCGCGCGACCGCGACGGCACCGTTTCCGCGGTTCTTTAGTGCAACGTGCACTCGTCGCCGCACTTGGAGTGATCGCCCTCTTCGCAGCAGCCCGCTTCGCATTCGCCGTGGCCCGACTTCTGAAAATCCGAGAAGCTTTCGGCAAAGAGGTGCCCGGCCTGCTTCTTTCCCGTGGCGGTGAGGCGGTAGCCCGGCGCCGGCAAATCGACGGGCTCGAGATATCCGAGCTGCGCCAATTTCAGGAGCGCAGCATCGATGGCCTGCGGGGCACGGTTGAGAAACGGTGCGAGGAGCGTGGGGTTGTAGACGTCGCCCAGGCCCTCGCCCTGATACCAGTAGCAGATTTGCAGTACTTCTTCGCGGTCGACCAGCCGATCCAGTGCGCCGGGTTCCTGGCTCTGTGCCGTTGTGGTCATTGCAGATCTCCCACGCTTGCGATGGTCCCCGGGGCGCTGTTCCCCGAGGCAATGAATCGATTATGACAAACCGCTGCCGTCGGGGTGAGCTGTTCCACGGTCAGGGACAGCATCTCCGGCAGGTCTTGCGCACC
>JBDUCE010000079.1:0-8529 GCA_040003635.1 Betaproteobacteria bacterium | reverse complement strand
TGGCGACGGCGAGCCTCGAGCGGTGCCGCGCCGACGGCTACAAGGTAACGATAACCGTGCTCAACCGGCATGCCCGCACCGCGGTCGTGCTGAGCGACGATGGGGTTAATCCGCATACCGTCGAGAACAGCATGCGCAAGGCATACACCGCGTTCACCACGCGCTCACCCTCGGCCGAGATGCAGAAGCGCACCCAGCCCGGCCTTGCGGGGTTCCTGTTGCTCGATAGGATTACCGCCATCGAAGGCGGGCTGCCCATCTTCGCCGGCAAGGAATTGGTGGGCTCGATCGGGATTTCCGGCGCACCGGGCGGCGAAAAAGACGCCGCGTGCGCGCAGGTCGGCATTGACAAGATCGCCAAGGGACTTGGTGGCTGAAACCTGCCTGCGGCGTTATCGTTTGCGCGCCAGTGTCAGCCCGTCGCCGATCGGCAGGACTGCCAGATCGATGCGCGCGTCCCGATGCAGTTTGCGGTTGAGTGCCTGCAGCGCGGCCGTGTCGGCGTCTTTCGCGGTCCGGGCCACGCTCCCGCCCCACAGCACGTTATCGATGGCGACGAGCCCGCCGGGACGCAGGAGCGAGAGGCACCGCTCGTAGTAAACGTCGTAGCCCGTCTTGTCGGCGTCGATGAACGCAAAGTCGTAGCGCCCCGCGGCGCCACCGGCGAGCAGCGCATCGAGTGTCTGGTTCGCGGGAGCCAGTCGCAAGTCGATCTTGTGCGCCACGCCGGCCGCTTCCCAATATGGCCGACCGATACGGGTAAACTCGTCGCTGATATCGCACGCTAGTACGTGGCCGTCGTCGGGCAAGTCGAGCGCCACCGTCAAAGCGCTGTAGCCGGTGAAGACACCGACCTCGATCGTTTGCCGCGCGCCAAGCATGCGCACCAGCAGTTGCATGAGCTGACCTTGCTCGGGTGAGATCTGCATCCCCGCGTGCGGATGGGCGCTGGTGGCTTCACGCAGGGCCGTTTGCGCCGGATGCTCGCGCAGCGAATGGCCGAGCAGGTAACTGTAGAGCGCGTCGTCGAGATTGAGGGTGCGCAAAGACATGGTTGTGACCTCGTGGCAGACCAGGTAATGACGCCGGATTGACTGCGCCTGCGGTTAAAACAAGCGCTGCCGGCGCGGGTTACGCAGCATTGCGGCTCACGAGCTCGACCAGAATATCAGCCGCCTGCTCGCACTGTTCCTTTGACACGTCGAGGTGCGTGACGGCACGAACCGTCCTGGGGCCGAAGGCGTTGATCAAAACCCCGCGTTCGCGGGCATCCGCAACCAGCCGTTGCGCATCCGGCGCGTCAGCGGCGAGACCGAAAACAATGATATTGGTCTGGACGGTGTCGAGATCGACAATGATGCGCGAGCTCCCGGCGAGCTCTTTCGCGATGAAACGGGCATTGGCATGGTCGGCCGCGAGCCCGTCGACGGCGTGTTCCAGCGCATAGAGGCCCGCCGCAGCGAAAATGCCCACCTGGCGCATCGCACCGCCAAGCATGCGTCGTTGCCGAACCGCCCGGTCCACGGCATCACGCGCGCCAGCCAGGAGCGAGCCGCCCGGAGCGCCGAGGCCTTTGGAAAGCGAGACGGCGACCAGATCGAAAGGTCGTGCCAGCTCCGCCGGCGGGCGGCCGCTGGCCACGGCCGCATTCCACAGCCGTGCACCATCGAGATAGGTTGCGATGCCGTGCTCACGAGCGGCTGCGCACACGCGCTCGATTTCGTCCTGCGGAAAGATCACTCCGCCCGATCGGTTGTGGGTGTTCTCCACTTCGACCAGTGTCGTGGGCGGATACATCGAATGCCCGCGCGTCTTGCAGGCAGCAAGAAACTCCGCAACGGTGAACACGCCGCGGGCACCGATCTCCGTAAACTGGACCCCGGCGTTGGCCGCGGACCCGCCCGTCTCATGCCAGACCGCGTGACTTTCGCGGCTGACGATGACGTCATCGCCGCGGTTGGTCAGCACCCGCAGCGCGACTTGATTGGCCATGGTGCCGGAGGGCAGCCAAAGCGCAGCCTCTTTGCCGAGGATGGCGGCGACGCGCTTTTGCAGCGCATTGACCGTCGGGTCTTCGCCGTATTGATCGTCTCCCACCGGCGCCGCGGCTATGGCCGCGCGCATGGCGGCGGTGGGGCGCGTAACAGTGTCAGAGCGAAGGTCGATGGGGGAATCGTTGGGCACGGGAATCGACGCTCCGAATGAGGTACGGGACTCGCGCATGATACTAAATGACGACGCGTTGTCCGAATCGCCGCGGCGCCCTATGGTTGGGCAGGCTCGAGCGTCCCGGGAATGGCGCGAAACCGCTCGTTACCGGCCTCCCGGGCCGAACCGTAGTCGAGCGCCTGCTCGGTCACGTGCCCAAGCGCATGTGGGAAGAAGCGTTGCGGGCGGACAAGACGGCCCCTCGCCCACGATAAGCCGCGTCGGCAGCGGGCTCCCGCAGCGTCGTGAAGGTGCCGCCAACGGCGGCCTCTGCGGATTGCTACGGACTCAAAGACGGCGCAAACTGGCTTGCTGCGCCAATCTCCGTGGCGCAATCACCAAGGAGAGCAAGATGTCCGTTGCCCGCGTATCCGAAATAATCGCCATGAGCAAGGTCAGTTTCGACGATGCACTAGAGCAAGGTGTCGCCCGCGCACATAAGACGCTCAAGAATGTCAGAAGCGCCTGGGTCCACGATCAGTCGGTCGATATCGAGAAGGGCAAGATCGTCGGTTACAAGGTATCGCTCAAGGTTACCTTCGTGCTGAACGACTGACCATCAGCGTCGGCGGCCAGATAAGAGATCGCGCTGCCGTCAGCGTCCCCCTGAGGCGACCCCGTCGAGTGGCGGGGTCTTTTTTTAAGCGCAGAGAGCGGCGTGTGCCCTCCCTGCTCGCACTTGCTGCCCGCGACGGCGCTTGGCGCAGAGATCACGCTTTACGTCGATACGGCGTCCATGTCATCGTCAAACTTCGAGCGATTTGCGATTCCATTCGCCAAGCTCGGCGGCGGCTTCATAGCTGCTTTGAAGAAAGGCGAGAAGCGTCTCGCCCGGCGCATCGGCCTCCCGAACGGCGTCATGGGGCAGCACGAATTCGTGAAGGAAGGCATCGTATCGCGCCGCTGCCGGTTCGACGCGAGCACCGCTGAAGCCCCGCGGCTCGGGATACGCGTAGCTATAGAAGAGCGGATAAGGTGCCACCGTCCCGCCCGGCCAGAATCCGCAGCTGCTCACCTCGTGCGAATACGCATCCCGCGTCACCCGATCGGGAAGATTCGGAACCCCACCGGGATGCGTCGGCGCAACGCGGCCCGAGAAGCGAGTGACGGCGAGATCGAAGCTGCCCCAGAAAAAGTGCACCGGACTTGCCTTTCCGTAGTAGCGGGACCGAAAGCGCTCGAATACCTCCGCCGAGGAAACCAGGATGCGCCAACAGCGTTGCACCGCATCGGCGTCGTATTCGTGAATCGCCACGTCGACGTCAAACGGCACGCGATTCGCCACTTCCATGGGCTTGCAGTAAATGTGGACCGGCAGGCCCAGGGCCGTCAGAGCGTCCATCACGGCATGATAGAAGTCGGCGATCGAGATCGACGCCAGGGCGATGACTCGATGCTCGCCGCGACTGGTGCGCACCTTCAGCTTGCTGCCGACGAAATCGAATTCGATCTCGAAGCTTTCCTCGCCATACGGCATCCGCGCCGTGGTGAGGCCCCGCGCCGTCGGATACAGCGTTACCTGCCAGCAATGGTTGAGCCAAGGCATGCGGTCGAGCCGGATCTTGCCCACGATCTGCGTCCACATGTGCAGCGTTTCATAAGTGTCCTTCCAGGCCTCGTACGGCAGCGCCGGCCAGGCGGAATGCGTCATTGGGGCCTCCACGAAGCGAAGCGTTCGGGCGTCATGATCCCTCAGTGGATCGGGCCCGCACCTGCGCAATGAATCCGTCCAGGAATTTGCGAAGCGCGTCATTGACGCCGTTGTCCACGATCTTTCCGCTGGCGTCGAACACACTGCCGGCGCGCGATACCAGCATCCGTCCGCCGGGCCAGAGCTCCGCACCGAGGGTTCGAAATACCGGCAGCCAGGCGTTCTGGGAAAGGACCGTTCCGAATCCACCCGGCGACGCACCCATGATGGCTACCGGCTTGCCGCCGAACACCCGGGCAATGTCCGCAGCCGGACGACTGAGCCAGTCGATCGCATTCTTCGCGACCCCGGGGAGACTGTTGTTGTATTCCGGCGTGGCCAGCAACAACCCGTCTGCATTCGCAATGGCATCCTTGAGGAGCGTGACCGTCGGAGGAATTCCGCTGGCAGTTTCATGGTCGCCGTTGTAGAGGGGAAATTCCTCAATCGACATCGCCTTCAATTCGCTGCCGGAAGGCATCATCGCGCCGGCGGCCCGAAGAAGTGCGGTGTTGTAGGAGCCGCGTCGCAAGCTGCCCGAGAGGCCTACGATGATGGTCATTGCGATCTCCTCCTGGTGTAAAGGCATCCGGCGCCACCCTGTTGCACACGGGGTGGTCGATGGTGCGTTGACAATGGATCCCCGCGTTCGCGGGGATGACGATCAAAGGTGGTCACGGACTTGTGGGACGATCGAAAATGGATCCCTGCGTTCGCGTCGCGTTCGCGGGGATGACGATCAAAGGTGGTCACGGACTTGTGGGACGATCGAAAATGGATCCCCGCGTTCGCGGGGATGACGATCACGGGCTCGCGGGACGATCAGGCGATGTCACGCACAGTTTACCTCCGCTAACACGCCTGCCGGCGCGCGCGAAGACAGGGAATCCAGTATGGCGCGGCGTGCAGAGCGCTCTCAGGCGGCGGGTGCCGCCGGGCTCGCGAATTCCGACGCAAGAAAATCGACGAGCCGCCGCACCGCCGGGATAAGACCGCGACGCGAGGGGAATATCGCCTGGACGAGGCCCGCAGGTGCGCGCCAGTGCGGAAGCATCCTCTCCAGCCTGCCTGCCGCAATATCATCGAGGACCAGCATTTCCGGAAGCTGGACCACGCCGATGCCGGACAGCGCCGCGACCCGCAACGCCGCCATGTCGTCGGTCACGAAGCGAGGCTGGTGCAAGACCGTGGCGAGGCCGCCGTCCGGACCTTCGAGATGCCAGGCGTGCTCGCGGTTGGGTGGGCCGAGATCGAGGCTTGGGAGCAGCGGCAGGTCGCCCGGCACCGCTGGGCGCGGCCCACGCTCGAAGAGCTCCGGGCTGGCGACAATGAGCTGCCCACTTGCGCCGAACGTGCGCATGACCAGATCGCTGTCATCGACCGGGGGAAAGCGAACGCGCAACGCGATGTCGAACCCTTCACGGATGACATCCACGCGCCGGTTGGTCGCTTCCAGATGCAATTTCACCTGGGGACACTGGGTCATGAACCGGATCAGCATCGGCGCCACCCGCGCATGCAGCAGCGCAATCGGACAGCTCAGGTTCACCGTGCCTCGCGGCTCGGATTGAACCCGGTCGATCACTTCCTGCGCGGCTTCGGCCTCGACCAGCATCGCCACGCAACGGCGGTAGTACTCCTGGCCGATCTCGGTCACGGAAAAGCGTCGCGTCGAACGCTGGATCAGGCGCACGCCCAGGCGCTGCTCCAGCATCGCGACGCGGCGGCTGAGCTTGGATTTGGGCACGCCGAGCGCCCGCGCAGCCGGCGCAAACCCGGCGTGCTCGACCACTTGAGCGTAAAAGTAGAGGTCATTGAGGTCGGGCATGGCGGCGTCTCATCGTTCCTGTAGTGGAACGCTGAGTATAAGTTTTGCCGACTACCCAAGCCATCGTTCCGGTCATACTCTGTTGCTGCACTCTAATCATCATCGGAGGCAGCATGAAATCCATACTCGGTACCTATCGAAGCCCCCAGCAACACTGGGTCGGCGACGGCTTCCCCGTGCGAAGCCTTTTCTCGTACAACGATCTGGGCCAGCATCTGAGCCCGTTCCTGCTGCTGGACTATGCCGGCCCTGCCGATTTCGCGCCGGCCACCCGGCCGCGCGGCGTGGGTGAACATCCGCACCGCGGGTTCGAGACCGTGAGCATCGTCTACCAAGGCGAGGTCGAGCATCGTGACTCGGCCGGCAATGGCGGCCGGATCGGCCCGGGAGACGTGCAATGGATGACCGCCGCCTCCGGCCTGCTGCATGAAGAGTTCCACTCCCAGGAGTTCACCCGCAAAGGCGGAACGCTGGAGATGGCGCAGCTATGGGTCAATCTGCCGGCCAGGGACAAGATGTCCGCGCCGCGTTATCAGCCGATCCTGAATGCAGACATTCCCGAGGTCGCGCTTGCCGACGACGCCGGGCGGGTGCGGGTAATTGCAGGCGAATACGATGCCCGTCGCGGGCCTGCCGCCACTTTCACCAGTCTCAACGTCTGGGATATACGGCTGCGCGCCGGTCACGCCGTGGACCTGCCCGTCCCGGAAGGCCACAATACGGCGATTGCCGTGCTGCGCGGCGCGATCATGGTCAATGACACCCAGAATGTCGGCGAGGCCTCGCTGGTGCAACTCGATCGCGCCGGTCACGCCGTGCGCATCGAAGCCACCGCCGAGGCGACACTGCTGCTTTTGAGCGGAGAGCCGATCCAGGAACCGGTCGTCGGCTACGGACCGTTCGTGATGAACACGCGCGAGGAGATCGTCACTGCGATAAAGGATTTGGAGGCCGGACGCTTCGGCGGCATCGCCGCCTGAAGCGCAGTTGCCGCCGGCACTGAACTTGCTCTTGACACAGAAGGTTGCCCCAAAGTTTGTTGCCGGCGCGGCGCGTCGCCGTGACAGGCTACCAAGGGCCACTAAGCGACGGCTTTGCGGGCGGAGCGGCGCAAAGCAAGTGAAATTTGTTCACGCGAACAGGAACGCAACATGCCGAATTCCGGTGACGCCAGTACCCCGGCCGCCGCTCGTTTTGGAAAGCTGGCGGAGCCCCTGGCGCTTTTCGCCACCGGGGTAGCGTTGTCGGCTGCGCTGATGCACTGGCTGATTCACGGCGAGATCAGCGTCGCGTTCATTGGCGCGGCGCTGTTCTTTTTTGCCTTGAGCATGTGGCGAACCAAGCCTTCCACACCCGGCCCTAGCTGACTCTCGCGCTACGGCGGGGTGCCAGGCCCGCGGCGCGCGATCATGTCGATCTCAACCCGCGCACCCCGCGCCAGTCCACTCACGCCGATGCACGTCCGTGCCGGCCTGCTCCCTTGCGGAAAGTAGGTTGCATAGACCGCGTTCATCCTGGCGTAGTCGTCGTCGAAGTGCAGTAGAAACACGCGCACGGCCACCACATTGGCCAGGCCGAGACCACAACCTTCGAGGACCACACCTAGGTTGCTGAACACCTGGTGCGTCTGCTCCTCGATGGTTTCGGGGTACGGCGACGTGTTCGAGGTTGCCGTGAAGGGCATCTGCCCCGCCAAAAAGACCCAACCATCGGCCTCCACGGCGTGGCTGAAGGGAGCGACCGGATCGGGGGCGCCGCCGATCATGTGATAAACAAGGGGGGACATGGCTCCGCTCACCATCACATGCTCGCCATCGGCGCATACGGACCTCTGGTACGCACCAGAGCTACGAAATCATTTGGCCTGCTTGGCGATCACCTGGTCCTTGATTTTGTCGTAGACCGGTTGGGTAAGGATCTTGCGTTCCACGAGCTCATCCTTGCCCTTGTAAGGGCGTCCTTTGATGATCGCTTTGGAGCGAACGCCGCCGATGCCAGTCAACTGGCTCAACTCCTGCTCGGAGGCGGTGTTGAGATCAATCTTGTCGGCAGCAGAAGGTGCCTTCTGTGCCGCCATCGGCGCCTTGTCGGTGGCCGTGGCGGCCTTGTCGGCAGCGAAGACCGGCCCGCCAAGAGTCAGAAGGCTTGCGACGACCAGCAGCAAGAGTTTTTTCATGATCAGTTCCTCTCGTGTCTTAAGATTGGACCCCATGCGGATTCGGCTCGCATATCGTGTCACCGGTGAGTGAAGCGTACCACTGCCCTTACGAATTGTGTAGCGACGGGACGGCGACCGGTTCGGTGACGCTTTTCAGCAACGCGAATCTAGCCGATCCCACAAGGGGAGTTGCCCTGCTGATGACAGGGTGCATTGGCTGTATTTTCCTAGGCGGGTGGCGCCGGCGTCGGCGGAGTGGCCCGATATTGGAACCAGATGCTCACTGTGTCATCATGGCTGCAAGCGCCGCAATGGTTCGCTTGATCTTTATGTCGCCATCAGTGCGCACACGGAGATCGTTGACGCGAGCGGCACAGAAACGATTTACCAAGGAGTACATCATGGCCGACGAAGATAATGCAAAGGCGCCGCTCGACGCGATGCAGGATACGCTGTCTAGACTCAAGGAGATGGAGCACTATTCGAAGACGAACATCGAAAAACTCGCGGCGTTATGGCTCGAAGTCAGCGAGCACAAGGAACAGAAGCAGTACGAAACGATGGTCGACGAAGTTCTTAAGCGCCAGAACCAGTTTCAGGAGTCGATCACATCCCTGATCGAGGCGTATGAGGAGGAAACTACCC
>JBDUCE010000078.1:0-8536 GCA_040003635.1 Betaproteobacteria bacterium | reverse complement strand
CCGACCTCCGCGCAGATCAAAGCACAAGCGCATGAGCTCGGCTTTGACCTGTGCCCAGGAAAAATGCAGCGGCCTCGATTCGACGACCGTGGGGTTGATCAGCATTTCGTAGGGCATGAGGAGGCCGCCGTCGTTGCCGATGGGGATCAATCCGTACGGGCTCTTGCGCCGCGGATCGGGAGCGGCGGAGGACTTTTCGCTCCCGGCCGGGACGATGGCCGCCGGCGGATCTTCGTCGTAGACGTAGACTTCCATCTGCTGCAAAAGCGGAATGTTGGAATAGGTCAACCGCACCTGCAACTCCTTGCCGTCGTTGGCGTGCACGTACGGGACGTAGGACGGATGGTTCCATACATCGTATTGCTGGAACTCGATACGCCTGCCGCCGACAAGCGTGTGCCCTCCCCCGCCGATGCAGAAATTCACTTCCGTGGCGTTGTGCCGGAATGCCTTGGTTTTTTCGCCGGGCTGCAGCACCGAAAGCTTCACCTGAATGCCGGGTGCAAGTCCGGGTGAGGCCGGGTCCGCCAGCGGATGCACGATCAACGACTCGCGGCGCCCGTCCGCCGGCGCCGGAAGGCTTGCCAACCGCCGGACCTCGGCGTCAATCTCCTCCTTGCTGATGATCACCGGCGGCCAGAGATTGTTCTCTCTCGGCCGCACGCCCGTCGCCTCGACAAACGCACCCTTCAATTCCTTGAACTCTTGCCGTAGCTCGTTCATGTCGTTCTCCTTTGTCCGTGTCAGTTGCCATGCAGCCGAGGCTCGACTCTTTGGGGATGCGCAAAGCGTCGCCCCGCACCCGCCGCCAAGGCTCGATTGTGGATTTCCAGCGCCAGCGACAGGTCCGATATGCCCATGCCCATCGCCTTGAATAACGTCAGGTCGCAGTCGCGCGGGCGCCCGCTGCCGCCGGCGACCACGCTGCTCAGCAGCTTCACGCCAGACCAATCCCCACCGCCCTGCCCATAAAACCTGGTCATTTCCGTGGCCAGGTTCTGCACCGCCGGCAGATGGTCGACCACGACCAGCCCGGCGCGGGGGAAAATGTCCTGCTGCAGTTCCTCGCGTTCGGGGGAGATCGCACCGACCGCGTTGACATGCGCACCGCGGCGCAACATCGAAGCGCGCAGGAACGGTTCCCGCGCCCGCGTTACGGTGGTCACGATCGAAGCGCCGTCGACGGCTTTCTCCACCGAATCGGCGGCGATCACCTCGAATGGAAACCGGGCGCGCACGCGTTCGGCAAACTTCTGGCGCGATTCCGGTCGCGGGCTGTGGACACGCAATCGCTTGACCGGACGCACCGCAGCCACCGCTGCGACCTGGGTCATCGCCTGGCTGCCCGTGCCGATGATGGCAAAATCATCGGCGTCCCGGTCCGCCATCCAGCGGGTGGCGACGCCGGAAATGCCCCCGGTGCGCATCTGCCCCATCGCGAATGCCTCGATGACCGCCTTGAGCGCGCCGGTATTCATGTCCCACACGATCATCAGCGGGGTGGCCCCGCCCGCGGTATGTCCCCAGGTCTTGGTGCCGAACACACCGGCGCCCTCGAACGTCGCGCCAATCGCGTGCAGCGTATGGCCGCCGTGCCATACGAGATGGGCCTTGTTCATGTTCTGCGCCTGCCAGGATGCCTCGAGGCGCAGGCCGATCTCGAGCGCGTCGATTGCCTCGCCAAGATGCATGAGTCGCACCACCTCGGCTTCGGAAATCCAGATCGGATCGCTCACAGGATCCCCCCACGCTTGCGGCTGCGCCGCTGCGCTGCCCCCCGGGGGGTGGAATTCGCGCCTGGGGACGGCCCGGCAGCGCTCATGGGTCGACCGTCATCCGGTAAAACCGTCTTCGAATATCGAAGGAACGGGCGGCTTCAGTTGAAGCGTATTGACGACGAGCGCGTGCGTGATATAGCGGCCCACCAACATCGGCACTGCCATCGCTTCCGCGGGCGCGACGTGTTCACAGAGCATTTCGAACGCCTGCTGACAGCCGTGGCCCCGCGACTCCACCGCGGCGATGGCGTAGCTCTGCACCGCTCGTTCCGCCTCCGACATCAGCCTGGCTTCATGGGGCTTGAGGCGCTGCACCTCGGCGATCCGGCCGCGGCCGAAGCCCAGCCGTACGCAAAGCCGCTCGTGCTGGTTGCGCTCGTAGTCGTTCTTCATCAGGTTGGCGACGGTGAGCACCGCAACTTCTCCCAGCCGGTCTGGCAGGGCTTCCTTCAGGGCATCGGAAAAATGCATGAACGTGAGGGTCACGTCCGGCGCGTTGCCCGCGCACTTGAACATCTCGCCGAGATATCCGAGGCGCTTGACGCGAGGCCCGAGATAATCGGCCAGATCGGCACGCATGTCCTTCAGTTCGAGGCGGCGTATCACCAGGCTCATGGTTTGGTCCGGCATCTATTGACACTTACGAATCTGCATGACAACTGCTCCGTCATTCCCGCGCGAGCGGAAATCCATTGGTTACGGGCGAAAATGGATCCCCCGCGTTCGCGGGGATGACGATTGAGTATTGTCACTTACTTTGGGAAAGCTCAGTAGTGGGCGTGTACGAAGCGGGTGTGGCAACCTGATCCGCTCGGATCAGACTTCTATCTCGATGGTGGCGCTCACGACCCTGACGGGAAAAGTGCGCAGGCTGGTCTTGGCGGGTTCCCGTAGAACCTTCCCCGTCGGGATATGGAACACCGCCTGGTGGAGCGGGCATTCAATGGTATCGCCTTCGATATAACCGTCGCAAAGACTCGCCTCCTCGTGCGTGCACGTATCGCTGGTAGCGTAGAACGTGCCTTCGAGGTTGTAGATCGCGATTATCTCCGCGCCGACGCACACCTGCTTCGCCTCGCCCTCGGCGACCTCCCCCATTGCCGCAACGGCATGCCACGCGGTCGCTTCGCTCATGTTGGACCTCCCATCTCTCGCGCCCGGCCGGCGGAACCGTACTGTACGGACCTTTTTTATGTCGATCAATCGCGATTCATCCCTCGATGCAGCTCGGCGGAAAGCGGCGCACCGCAGCGTCCTTGAGGCCGCCTGCCGGCACTCGGCGCGCATCGCTAAACGACGACCGGGAACAGCGCGCCGTCCATGCTGATATTCGCCCCCGTCACATAACTCGCCCTGTCGGAGGCGAGGAACACGACCATCTGCGCAATCTCTTCGGGCTCCGCCATCCGGCCAAGCGGCATGCGCTCCTCGGCCCGCTTCAGCGCCTCCGCCACCGACACGCCGGAGGTCCTGGCATCGGCTTCCATTCTCCCGGCAACGCGCTCGGTGTTGGTCACGCCGGGGTTTACGGCGACCACGCGAACCCCGTAACGGGCATAGGCCGCGGCCAGCCCGGCCGCCGCCAGCATCAGCGCCGCGTTGGCGGCGCCGCCAGGCAGATGAATCGGCGAGGCGACCTTTCCCCCGATGCCGATGACGTTGATGATGACGCCGCTACCGCGCGCCGCCATCAGTTTGATCGTGGGATCGATCGCATTGATGTAGGTGAAGTACTTCGCGTCCATCCCAGCCCGCCACGCCGCGGGCGTGAGCTCGTCGGCGGGTGTCCGGCGCGCTGCGCCCGCCGAGTTGACGAGGATGTCGATCAAGCCGAGCTCGCGCTCCATCTGCTCGATCATTCGCGTGGCCGACGCCGCGTCGGACATGTCCGCGGCAACCGCGACAATCGGCCCGAGGCGCTCGCGTGCCTGCTGCAGATTCGCCGCGGATCGCGAGACTATGCCGACACGCGCCCCTTCCGCGATGAACGCTTGCGCGCATGCGAGACCGATCCCCTTCGAGCCACCGGTCACAACGACCGTCTTGCCTGTCAAGCCGAGGTCCATGTCCTGCTCCGTCGTGGTGACCGCCTTGTCCGCCGGCAGTGTAGTGCTCGGGTGACGCACCCATCGCCGCCGGTGCCGATCCGAAGCGACGGCGGGTCGGCATTGCATGATCGCGGCAGGACGTGCATGCGCGCCCGAATCGCGGCTGCATGAATTCCGCTTGCGGGTTGGTTGCACCGCCGGCGACCGAAGGTAACGATCCTACACCGCCCTCCAGAACGGACCGCAGCCGGTCGTTGCGTCCGCCGCGAATGGGTGCTTAATTCCCGATTCCCGAGCCCCCCGTCGAAGGCTGCAAGCGCACGGTACAATCCAACGGTGAGCCTGTGTCGCGAATGGAACTTTGCCGATGTGTGGGAAACGGTGGCCGGCACCCGGCCCGATGTGATTGCGCAGGTTCACGGCAGCCGCCTCAAGAATTTCGACCTCGCCGCGTGGACGGGCCTCTTCGGCCCGGCAGGTCTCCCGAAGGACGTGGTCGACAAGCTGAGCAACGCTCTCCAAAAGGCTCAGCATGGGTGCCGAGCCGACACCCTCGAACCCTACGGACTTTGCAGCGCTCGTCAAGCGCCAGCTCGAAGTCTGGGGTCAGAAAGTGAAAGACGCAGGGATTGCGCCTGAGTGAGCAACCTCTCTCGTGTGAAGGTGATATGAGCCCGCCAGATCCGCTGTTCGATCTGCAGCAAAAGGTGGCCCTGGTCACGGGTGCGAGCCGGGGCATTGGCGAGGCCATTGCGAGGACACTCGCCGCCCATGGCGCGCATGTCATCGTCAGCAGCCGCAAGGCCGACGCTTGCGAGCGCGTTGCTCGCGACATCGCAGGAGCAGGTGGACGGAGCGAGGCGATGGCCTGTCACATCGGCGAGCCGGCGCAGATCACGGCGCTGATGCAGGCGATCGAAGCGAAGCACGGCCGCCTCGACATCCTGGTGAACAATGCAGCCACGAATCCCTATTTCGGCCATGTTATCGATACCGATCTCGGCGCATTCCAGAAGACGGTGGACGTGAATATCCGGGGCTACTTCTTCACGACGACTCACGCTGCCAAGCTCATGCAAAAGAACGGCGGTGGCGCCGTGGTCAACATCGCTTCCATCAGCGGCGTCGTTCCCGGCCCGAACCAGGGCATTTATTCCATCACCAAGGCCGCCGTCATTGCCATGACCAAGGTGTTTGCCTCGGAGTGCGCCGCCATGGGCGTTCGGGTGAACGCGGTATTGCCGGGCATTACCGAAACGAAGTTTGTGTCTGCGCTAGTTGAGGACGAGGCCTTGCTGAAGCAGTATCTCGACCACGTGCCGCTGCAACGCGTCGCCCAACCCTCCGAGTTGGCAGGTGCGGTACTGTATTTCGTGTCACCCGCGGCGAGTTATACGACAGGTGTGTGCCTGCCCGTCGACGGCGGCTATCTGGTGAAGTGATGGTGATGACGTGAGTGAGCCCGGCGCACGGTGCGCGCGACCGTTCGATGAACGGGCCCTGCACGACTACCTGCGTACGCACTTGCCCGGAGCGAGCGGACCGCTCACCATCGAACCCCTGAGTGGAGGTCAATCCAATCCGACGTTCCGCCTGCGCTTCGGCGGCCAGAGTTATGTCCTGCGCAAGCAGCCGCAAGGCGTGCTTTTGCCCTCCGCACATGCGGTCGATCGCGAGTATCGCGTTATTACCGCTCTCGGGCGTTCCGATGTGCCCGTCCCCCGCACCTTCCTTTATTGCGACGACCCGCAGGTGATCGGCACGCCGTTTTTTATAATGGCCTTCATCGACGGCCGATTGTTCTGGGACCCGGCATTACCCGAGTTGTCTCGGGACGAGCGTACTGCGTTGTGGGACGACATCAACGGCGTTATCGCCAAGCTGCATAGCGTCGACTATGCGGCGCTTGGACTGCAGGATTACGGCAGGCCCGGCAATTACTTCGAGCGCCAGATCGGCCGCTGGAGCAAGCAATACCGCGCTTCGGAGACTGGGCGCATGGCCTCCATGGATCGGCTCATGGAGTGGCTGCCGCGGAACATTCCCGGCGGCGACGACAGCGCGATCGTGCACGGCGATTTCCGGCTCGACAACCTGATGATCCACCCCACCGAGCCGCGGGTGATTGCAGTGTTCGACTGGGAGCTTTCCACGCTCGGGCATCCGCTTGCCGATTTGTCGTATCACGTGATGGCATGGCGCCTGACCCACGACCAGTTCCGCGGCATGGCCGGGCAGGATTTGGCGGCCTTGGGGATACCCGGTGAGCGCGAATACATACGCGCCTACTGCCGTCGTACGGGTCGTGGCGAGATCGATCCGATCGACTGGGAGTTCTATGTTGCGTTCAGCATGTTTCGCCTGGCCGCGATTCTGCAGGGGATCGTAAAGCGGGCGATCGATGGCACCTCCGCAAGCCCGGAAGCAGCCCAAACCGGTGCGCGCGCGCGCACGATCGCCGATGTCGCGTGGCGGCAGGTTGAATCGATTGCAAACGTTGCGGACAGCGCCGGATAAGCCCTCGCGTCGACCAGCTAAAGAGACCCGAGCGATGACGGTCGAGTCAAGGATGCCAGTCGTCGTTGGCATCGGTGTCGCGACTCAGCGCGAGGACGATCCGCAGCGCGGGTGTGAGCCGCTGGATCTGATGCTCGACGCCGTGCGCCGCGCCGCCTCCGACACCCGTGTCGATGGCGCGCGGGTGCTTGCCGGAGTCGACCGCATTGCAGTACCCAAAGGCCGCTGGCGTTATCAGAATCCAGCCGGTGCCATCGCCCGCGCGATTGGCGCAAAGCGGGCGTCGACGGTGCTCGCCGCCGTGGGGGTGTTGCAGCAAACGCTGCTTGGCGACGTCTGCCATCATATTGCCGAGGGCGAGATCGGTTCGGCCCTGGTGCTGGCGGACGTGAGCGCTATGGTCGCCGGCGAAGTCCGGACGAAGGAAATCCTCGAAGAAAGCAGAAGCGATGGTGTCGTGGCGGGCTACACCGTGCTCCACCCCCCATCGCAGCCGCCGCGCGGGGTCGTCGTGGCCGATATCGACGACGGCCGTGCGGTGGTTCATACGGAAGATCGCGCACTCGTGGCGCGGATGGAATCGATCGAGTTCTGCGGGGCCAGGATACGACTCCGCGACGCCGGCACGTTTGCCATGGCAACGTAGCCCCTCAACAAGGAAGCCATATCGTGTTCTTCGATACATCACCCAAGGTGCGGGATCTGCAGGCGCGGCTGGCTGCATTCATGGAGCAGCACATCTATCCGAACGAGCGCCGATTCTTCGACGAAGCGGAGCGCTTGGGACCGTGGAAGGTTTACCCGGTCGTCGAGGAACTGAAGCCGTTGGCCAAGGCGGCCGGATTGTGGAATCTCTTTCTTCCTCCTGCGCATGAGCGTCCCGGCTTGTTGAACTTCGAATACGCGCCGCTCTGCGAAATCATGGGCAGGTCACTGCTCGCGCCGGAGGTGTTCAACTGCAACGCGCCCGATACCGGCAACATGGAAGTATTCCTGCACTATGGAACGCCGGAACAGCAGGCGCGCTGGCTCACGCCCTTGCTGGCGGGGGAAATACGTTCCTGCTTTGCGATGACCGAGCCGGCCGTCGCGTCGAGCGATGCCACAAACGTCGAGTCGTCCATCTCGCGCAGCGGCGACGAATACATCATCAATGGCCGGAAGTGGTATACCACCGGCGCAACTGATCCTCGGTGCAAGATTTCTATTTTCATGGGCAAGACCGATCCCGGCAATCGCAACCGTCACTTGCAGCAGTCGATGATCCTGGTGCCGATGGATGCCCCCGGCGTAACAGTCGTGCGTGCCATTGCGGTATTCGGGTTCTATGGTGTGCCCGACCGCGCGTCGGAGGTGGTTTTCGACAACGTGCGCGTTCCCGCGTCGAACCTGCTGCTCGGCGAGGGCCGCGGCTTCGAAATCGCCCAGGGGCGGCTCGGTCCCGGGCGCATCCATCATTGCATGCGGCTCATCGGCTTGTCGGAACGCATGTTGGAGCTCATGTGCAAGCGCACCCTCAATCGTGTGGCGTTCGGCAGGCCGATCGCCGAGCAGGGCGTGACTCGCGAACGGATCGCCGAAGCGCGCATCGCCATCGACCAGTGCCGCCTGCTGACTTTGAAGGCCGCGTACATGATGGATACGGTCGGCAAGAAAGCGGCCAAGGCAGAGATCGCAATGATCAAGGTTGCCGCTCCGAACATGGCCTGCAAAGTGATCGACTGGGCCATTCAGGCCTACGGAGGGGGAGGGACCAATAACGACGTCGGCCTTGCCTCGGCCTACGCCACCGCGCGGATGTTGCGTCTTGCCGATGGACCCGACGAGGTCCATCGCAACCAGATCGCAAAGCTGGAGCTGGCGAAATACGGCTGACGGCCTCGATCTGATCAACTTTATCCCGCGAGGGTCTGGGCTGATGGCAAGTCGAGTGACGATGGCGGCTTCGCGCCGCTGCGGGGTGTGCGTATCGTCGATTTTTCCGCGAACATTGCAGGGCCCTACGCCACGATGATTCTGGCCCAGATCGGCGCTGACGTCGTGCACGTCGAATCGCGACAGGGAGACGACTCGAGGCAGTGGGCGGGAGTGGGCGATATCAGTGTCGTTCATCGCCTGATGGGCGCCGGCAAGCGCGGCATGGTGATCGATCTGAAGAACCCGCAAGGCCTCTCCGTCGCGCGAACATTGATC
>JBDUCE010000471.1:0-2556 GCA_040003635.1 Betaproteobacteria bacterium | reverse complement strand
CTCATGATGTTTGCGCAGGCGAATTCCGAGCATTGCCGGCACAAGATTTTCAACGCGGACTGGATCATCGATGGCGTCAGGCAGAAGAACAGCCTGTTCTCGATGATCCGCCACACCCACGCCAGTCATCCGCAAGGAACGATCGTCGCGTATGCCGACAATGCGGCGGTCATGGAAGGCGTCGACGCGGCGCGCTTCTTTCCCGGCGGCGATGGCGAGTACAACGTCCATCGCGGGCTCACCCACACCTTGATGAAGGTGGAAACGCACAATCACCCGACCGCGATTGCACCCTTTCCCGGAGCGGCCACCGGTGCGGGTGGCGAGATCCGCGACGAAGGCGCCACCGGCATCGGCGCCAAGCCCAAGGCCGGGCTTACCGGATTCGCGGTTTCCAATCTCCGCGTACCCGCGCTGCCCCAGCCGTGGGAGACAGCGTACGGCAAGCCGTCCCGCATCGCGTCAGCCTTGTCGATCATGCTCGAAGGCCCCGTCGGCGGCGCGGCGTTCAACAACGAGTTTGGACGGCCGAACCTGCTTGGATACTTCCGGACCTTCGAGCAGGAAGTCGGCGGCGAAGTGCGCGGGTATCACAAGCCCATCATGCTGGCCGGCGGCGTGGGCAACATCAGTGCGGGCCACACCCACAAGCATCCGATCCCCGCGGGTGCGTTGTTGATTCAACTGGGTGGTCCGGGCATGCTGATCGGCATGGGCGGCGGTGCGGCGTCGTCGATGGCCACCGGCACTAACACCGCCGACCTTGATTTCGATTCCGTGCAGCGTGGCAATGCCGAGATCCAGCGCCGGGCGCAGGAGGTCATCGACGGCTGCTGGCAGCTCGGCGCGGCCAATCCGATCCTGTCGCTGCATGATGTCGGCGCGGGTGGCCTGTCGAACGCGTTGCCCGAGCTCGTGCACGGCGGCGGTGCCGGCGGGCGCTTCGATTTGCGCGCCATTCCCTCCGAGGAAAGCGGGATGGCGCCACGCGAGATCTGGTGCAACGAAGCGCAGGAGCGTTATGTGCTCGCCATTCGCGCCGAGGATATCGAGCGATTCCGCGCCCTGGCAGAGAGGGAGCGATGCCCGTTCGCGGTCGTGGGCGAAGCCACCGCCACAGGCCGGATTGCGGTCATCGATCCACACTTCAAAAACGAGCCCGTGGACATGAATCTCGATGTCCTGCTCGGCAAGCCGCCGCGCATGACGCGCGATGTGGCGCATTGCGCGCGCCGGTTGCAGCCTCTCGCCATGGTGGGCATCGCGCTGCGGGATGCGGCCTATCGCGTATTGCAGTTGCCCGCGGTCGCGGACAAGACGTTTCTGGTTACGATCGGCGATCGCACGGTCGGCGGCCTGTGCGCGCGCGACCCGATGGTCGGCCCGTGGCAGGTACCCGTCGCCGACGTCGCCGTCACGCTCATGGATTTCGAAGGCTACGCCGGCGAAGCGATGGCCATCGGGGAACGTACGCCACTGGCGTTGATTGACGCCGCAGCGTCTGGCCGGATGGCCGTCGGCGAGGCAATCACCAACATGGCCGCCGCGGGGATCGCCCAGCTTACCGACATCAAGCTGTCGGCGAACTGGATGGCGCCCGCTGGGCATCCCGGCGAAGATGCAGCGCTTTATGACACGGTGCGCGCAGTCGCGATGGAGCTCTGTCCCGCGTTGGGCTTGAGCATTCCCGTCGGCAAGGATTCGATGTCGATGCGCACCACCTGGCGCGACGGTGCGGACGAAAAAGCCGTCACCGCGCCGATCTCCCTCATCGTCACCGCGTTCGCGCCGGTACCGGATGCGCGCCGGGTGTTGACGCCGGTCCTTGCGCGCGATGCCGGCAGTACCGCGTTACTGTGGATCACGCTCGGAGGAACGCAGCAGCGGCTGGGCGCCTCCGCTTTGGCTCAGGTGTATGGACAAATGGGTGATGTGGGGCCGGATCTCGATTCGCCGCAACACCTGCGCGCATTCTTCGATCTGGTGCAGGCCCTGCACCGCGAAGACCGGCTGCTTGCCTATCACGATGTTTCGGACGGTGGGCTGTTCGTGACATTGTCTGAAATGGCATTCGCTTCCCGCACCGGTCTTAAGATCATGCTGCCGGTTGGCATGGAGCCGCTAGGCGCGTTGTTCGCCGAAGAGCTGGGTGCGGTCGTGCAGGTGCGCGAAAAGGACGCCGAACACATCCGGTTGCGGGCGTCGTCGGCTGGCCTCACGGTGCACGTCATTGGCGTGCCGACCCGCGATAACCGGGTGCGGATCACTCACGACGACGGCGTGGTGCTCGATGAGTCGCGGGTCGATCTGCACCGCGCGTGGTCGGCCACCACTCATGCGCTGCAGCAGCTTCGTGACAATGCCGAGGTCGTCGGCCACGAGCACGAACGGCTGCTCGATACCGATGATCCGGGCCTCGCGCCGCACACCACGTTTGTCCTCGTGGCACCCGCCATCGCCACCGGCGCGCGACCCAAAGTGGCGATCCTGCGGGAACAGGGCGTCAACGGACAGGTCGAGCTTGCAGCCGCCTTCGATCGCGCTGGTTTTGCGGCG
>JBDUCE010000470.1:0-2556 GCA_040003635.1 Betaproteobacteria bacterium | reverse complement strand
CTCCTCGGCAATCAGGATCACCACGGCGCCGGCCGGAATGCTCTCGGCCTGAACGATTTCGTCGACCAGCGATTGCATGAACTCGGCCAGAGCGATGGCCTCCGGCTGCTGGCGGTCGCGCCGATTGAGTTGCAGCACTTCGCCGACAATGCGGTCGATGCGCTTGGCGTTGTTGCGAATCATCGCCAGCAGGCGCTGGCCTCCCGGGACCACCGCGTTGTCTTCCTCGAGCAGTTGCGCGGCCTGGTTGATGGCCGACAGAGGATTGCGCACTTCATGCGCGATCGATGCGGTGAGCCGGCCCATCGCGGCGAGCTTCATCTGTTGCGCCTCGGTCTGGGCGCGCCCGAGGTCTTCGAGGTAAATGAGCGTACCGCCGTTCAAGCCGGAGCCGATGCGCACCAGGCGCACTCGCAGCAGGCGCTGCGTGGGTTCCACCTTGAATGGGGGCAGCGCCTCGGTGTAGTCCTCGTGCCATCGCCGCCAGTAATCGTGCAAGGTCGACGAGAACTCGGCCAGGCGCATGCCGCCGCGCATGCGCCCGAAGCCGCCGAGCAGGCGCGTCACCTGCGCGTTGTGTCCGCGCACGACCCCGTTGAGATCGACGACCAGCACCCCGTCCTGCATGTCCTGGATGATGAGACGATTGACCTGCTCCAGGTTGGCGACGTCGATGCCGCGCTGCGCCGCGAGATCCTCGGAGGCCTGCGTGTAGCGGCCAAGCGCGACGGCAATCCCCACCGTGGCGAAGAAACCGAAACCGATGAGACCCGTCTGGAATGGCTGCGCGCCCCCGATCTGCCCCTCCACCAGCCGCCACAGGTCGAGACCGAGCAGCACGAACGTGGCCAGTGCGGCATGAAAGAATGCGGTGCGGGTGCGCAACAGCCAACCGCTGGCCGCAAGCTGCGGAAACAACAGGATCGGCAACGAGCCGCCGGTGCCGCCGCCGGCCAGCATGACGATGGCGATGCAGATCACGTCTCCGGCCAGCAGCGACGACACGAGGGGAGGCGCCGGCAGCGGCAGCGGCTCGCGCTGGATCCACCAGAAGGTCACCAGGCCAAAGGCGAAGTAAATACCCGACGCGAGCAGGAAGGTGTTCGGCGCGGCGATGCCCAATATCTTGAGATCGAGCAGGAACGCGGTACCGAGCAGCACTGCACCACAGATGGCCCGGTACAGTCCGACGATCCAGAGAATGCGGCGGCCCGAGTCATTGAGGGAAAGCGCGGGCGGAGGCGGCTCGTACGCAGGAGCGGCCGGGTTGGGCTGGAAGGTGGCGCGCTGCATGGGGGTTCTTATGGCAGCAGTCGCGGGCGGCGTCAACGGGAAAGGCATGCGGGCTCCCCGCAGGTCAGCCCCGCGGGACCCGGCTTCGCGTCCGCACGCGGCACGAATACACCGCAATGCACGCAGCGCACCATCGTCTGGGTGGCCGGCTTGGCGCGAGCATCCTGACGTCGTTTCGCTTTCTGCGCGTTCACGAGCCGCAGCACGAACAGCACCGCGAAAACAATGACAATCCAGAGCAGCACCTTGCCCATGGCGCTCAGAGCACCTTGCCCGGGTTGAGGCGCCCGGACGGATCGAGCGCGGATTTCACCGCCCGCATGAGCTCGATTTCGAGGGCGCTCTTGTAGTGCGTGAGCTCGGCGCGCTTCAACTGGCCGATGCCATGCTCCGCGCTGATACTGCCGGCGCGGGCGGCCACCATGTCGTGGACGATGCGGTTCGCGGCGGGCGCATTGGCCAGGAAGTGCGCGGATGATTCATTCGCAGGGGCCGAGAGGTTGTAGTGCAGGTTGCCATCACCAAGATGTCCGAATATCACGAAGCGAACGCCGGGAAACGCGCGGCTCAAGGCCGTTTGCGCCGCGTCCAGGAATTCCGGGATCACCGAAACCGGGAGCGAAATATCGTGCTTGATGTTGAGGCCCTCGCGCCGCTGGGCCTCCGAAATGTTCTCGCGCAATGCCCATAAGGTCTGTGCCTGCTCCCCCGATTGCGCAATCGCCACATCGAGCGCGTCACCGCGCTCCAGCGCTGCGCCGAAAGCCTGCTCCACGTCGGCTGGCAAGGTGCCGCCCGCGGCCGTGTCATCGGCTTGCACCAGCGCGTACCACGCATGGCCGGGCAGCGGGTCGGGAAGCTCCGGATGATGCTTCCGGCACAACGCGAGGGCGACTCCCGAGATCAGCTCGAAACCTACGAGTCGATCGCCCAGCGATAGTTTCAATCCGCGCAGGAGGTCGACGGCACGCTGCGGGTCGGCGATCGCGGCGAGCGCCGTGGCGCGATGGGCGGGAGCGGGGAAGAGCTTCAGCACCGCCGCGGTGATGATGCCGAGCGTGCCTTCGGCGCCCACGAACAGCTGTTTGAGATCGTAACCCGTATTGTCCTTGCGCAGGCCGCGCAAACCATCCCACACCCGGCCATCGGCCAGCACGACCTCGAGCCCGAGCACCAGGTCGCGCGCATTGCCGAAGCGCAACACCGCCGTGCCGCCGGCGTTGGTCGACAGGTTGCCGCCGATGGTGCAGCTCCCTTCGGAGC
>JBDUCE010000077.1:0-8619 GCA_040003635.1 Betaproteobacteria bacterium | reverse complement strand
CGAGCGCCAGCAGGAACTCGCCGAAGCGGTAATCGAGGAGATCATCAAGCCGGTGCTGCCGAAGGCGATGCTTGGCGGCACCAAATATCTCGTCAATCCGACCGGGCGCTTCGAGATCGGCGGACCGCACGGGGACGCCGGCCTCACCGGACGCAAGATCATCGTCGATACCTACGGCGGCGCGTCACCGCATGGCGGGGGCGCATTTTCGGGCAAGGACCCCTCGAAAGTCGATCGCAGCGCCGCCTACGCGGCACGCTACGTCGCGAAGAACATCGTGGCCGCGGGCATCGCGCGCCAGTGCCAGGTGCAGCTCTCTTATGCAATCGGGGTGGCAATGCCGATCAATGTAACCGTGTACACGGAAGGTACCGGCAAGATATCGGATGAGAAAATCGCCGCGCTCGTCAACGAGCATTTCGATCTGCGGCCGAAGGGCATCATCCAGATGCTCGATCTGCTCCGGCCGATTTATCTCAAGACCGCAGCCTACGGTCACTTCGGGCGCGACGAGCCCGAGTTCACCTGGGAAGCCACCGACAAGGCACCCACCCTGCGCGCGGCTGCGGGACTGTAGTCTGCGCAATCTTGGAGGTTCCGGACGACATCGGGCAATGGCGAAAGGTGCAGCGCGCCGAGTTGCTGGCGCGGCGGCAGGCGGTAACCAAGGCCCAGCATCGTCAGTGGAATGCCTCCATCACGCAGTTGCTGACGGAAGGATTCCCGATCCTGCAAGGAATGGCGGTGAGCTTTTACTGGCCGTTTCAAGGCGAATTCGACCCGCGATTTGCAATACGCCGGCTGCGGACGCGAGGCGCTACCGCTGCGCTCCCGGTCGTGGTGCAGAAAAAGACGCCGCTGCAGTTCCGCGAATGGTGGCCCGGGGTGCCGGTGACCAAAGGCGTGTTCAACCTGCCCGTGCCGGACGGCACCGCGGTGGTCCGCCCTCAAGCCGTGCTCGTCCCTCCGGTTGGTTTTGACGCGGAGGGTTACCGGCTGGGTTACGGCGGCGGTTATTTCGACCGGACCCTCGCCGTCATGACACCGCAGCCGCTCAAGATCGGCGTGGCATTCGAGTTGTCCAGGATCGCAACGATTCATCCGCAGCCTCACGACGTGCCGATGGATTTCATTGTGACCGAAGCCGGGATCCACCACGTTGACAAGAACGCACTTGAAGGCATCGACGATCCCCGCGAAGCCAGCGCGCTTGCCGGCCGGATCATCCGCGAGCGCGGTCTCGCTGCGGGGCACGCACGTGAGGACGCAGAGTTCGCGGGGTTGGTCTAGTCCCTGCCGCTTCTCGCCGCTCGCCTCCAACCGGCTCGTCCGCTCTCGATAGCGGCGCCCGACAGAGGCGCCGATCCTCTCGACGGATGAGGCGCAGCGCCGGAGTATGCAATCACGAATATGGCGACGGGCAATTCGGGCCCGCGCATCATTCGTATTCGTTGCAGCACGCGCGTGCTGCGCATCAGGCGCGCGAGCGCATCGCCGCGGCGTAGCACTACGCGAAGCTTAAAGGACAGGCTTTCTAAAAGACCGAAAATCGGCTAGAATCAATTGTTTACCGGCATCGGTTCGACAGCCGGGCCGCTATTTCCCACGTTGATTCAGGAGGTTCCCATGGCAGAACGATCACGCACCCGCCGCAACACGCTCGAGCGTCGTTGCCTTGGCAAATCCTACAAGCGCCTTTTCCATGGCTCGCCCAAGGGCATCTTCAAGATGCTCGAAAAGATCAAGAAGATCTAGGCATCCGGGACAAGCCCCGGAGCAACAAAAGGCCGCGCATGCGGCCTTTTGTTTTGGTCTGCCGGCATGGCGCAGCCGAAAAGAGGGGGCCGCCGCGAATCTGGCGCGCGCCGTTGCATCCGCGTTCACGGTCAGGCCAGTGTCGCTGGTCCGTCTGAGGGAAGCCGGTTCCGGCCCGACGGCCCGCTTTTGTTCTGACCCCCCTTTTGCTACAATAAAACTCTCCCCGAGGAGCGTTGCAACAGCCGCCACGGCATTTGCCGGCGCGCCGGCTGCCAGGCTCGGGGGTCCTCTTGCAACCGCGCTCGTTAAACCGTGGCTTCGCGCACGGCTGACGAGCGGTCACCGCCGTCTTTAGCGAAGTCACCTGCTAACGGAGTGACTTCATGAATGCCGTAACCGATACCAAGGGATTTGCCGATTTCAAGGTCGCCGACCTGGCGCTTGCCGGCTGGGGGCGCAAGGAAATCGCCATCGCCGAAACGGAGATGCCCGGCCTCATGGCCATCCGCGACGAGTTCGCGCCAGGGCAGCCGTTACGCGGCACCCGCATCGCGGGCTCGCTGCACATGACCATCCAGACCGCGGTCCTGATCGAGACGTTGCAGGCACTCGGCGCGGAAGTGCGCTGGGCCTCGTGCAACATCTATTCGACGCAGGATCACGCCGCTGCTGCCATTGCGGTGCGCGGGACGCCCGTGTTCGCCTACAAGGGTGAATCGCTCACCGATTACTGGGAATACACCCACCGCATCTTCCAATGGCCAGGACACGACGGTCCGAACATGATCCTCGACGACGGCGGGGACGCCACGTTGCTCGTGCATCTTGGCACCGTCGCGGAGAGCGATCGCTCCTGCATCGCGCATCCGACCAGCGAGGAGGAGGCGGCGCTTTTCGCTGCCATCGAGGCGCGCCTGGCGCAGGACCCGACGTTCTATTCGCGCCTCAAAGCCGGCATCCGCGGCGTAACCGAAGAGACCACGACGGGCGTGAAGCGCCTCTACCAGATGCACAAGGAAGGCCGGCTCGGCTTTCCCGCGATCAACGTCAACGACTCGGTCACCAAGAGCAAATTCGACAACCTCTACGGCTGTCGCGAATCACTGGTCGATGGCATCAAGCGCGCAACGGACGTGATGATCGCCGGCAAAGTCGCGCTCGTCGCCGGTTACGGCGACGTCGGCAAGGGCTCGGCGCAGGCGTTGCGCGCGCTTTCCGCGCAGGTGTGGATCACCGAGATCGACCCGATCTGCGCCCTGCAGGCGGCGATGGAAGGCTATCGCGTAGTCACGATGGATTATGCCTGCGAGCACGCCGACATCTTCGTCACCGCCACCGGCAACATCGACGTCATCACGTTCGACCACATGAAACGCATGAAGGACCAGGCGATCGTGTGCAACATCGGCCATTTCGACAACGAGATCGATATTGCGGCGCTCAAGGCCTGCACGTGGGACAACATCAAGCCGCAGGTCGATCACGTCATCTTTCCCGACGGCAAGCGGATCATCCTCCTCGCCGAGGGTCGCCTCGTGAACCTCGGGTGCGGCACGGGGCATCCGTCGTACGTGATGAGCTCTTCGTTTGCGAACCAGGTGATGGCGCAGATCGAGCTATGGTGCAATCCGTCGAGCTATCCGGTCGGCGTCCACGTACTGCCGAAACATCTCGACGAGAAGGTCGCGCGGCTGCAGCTCAAGAAACTGGCGGCGACGCTGACCCCGCTGTCGGAAAAGCAGGCGCGCTACATCGGCGTCAAGGTGGAAGGTCCGTACAAGCCGGAAATGTATCGGTACTGAAGTCGAAGCCGCGACATCGCGGTCTGTCTCACGGCGAGGGGTAATCGAATGCGCATTGCGATCATGGGTGCCGGAGGCGTGGGCGGCTACTTCGGCGCGAAGCTCGCGCAGGCGGGGCACGAGGTCACCTTCATTGCCCGCGGCCGGCATCTGGCGGCGATGCGCGAGCAGGGCTTGCGCGTGCGAAGTGCCAACGGCGACATCCATCTTGCCAAGCCCGCGGTCACCGATGATCCCTCGGACATCGCGCCGGTCGATGCAGTGCTCTTCGCGGTAAAACTCTGGGATACGGAGGATGCGGCGGCGCGCGTCGCTCCGCTGCTCGCCCGCGGCGGGGTGGTCATTCCCTTCCAGAACGGGGTGGAGAGCATGGAGCGCGTGGGCGCGGTCGTCGGCGGGGAGCGTGTTCTCGGCGGCACCGCGCACATTGCCGCGACGATTGGCGAACCGGGCACCATCGTGCATACCGGCACCATGGCGCGATTGCGGTTTGGGGCGGCCGGACGCGAGCCGCCGGCGGTGGCCCGTGATCTGGTCGCGGCGTTTCGCGAGGCGACGGTCGATGCCGATGTCGTTGCCGACATCACGCGCGCTGTTTGGGAAAAATTCTGCTTCCTGGCGTCGTTCGCGGGCCTCACCGCGGCATCGCGCCAGCCCGTCGGGGTGATCCGTGCCGATCCCGAGATGCGCTCGGTACTCGAGGCCGCCATTGCGGAAGCGTGGATGCTCGGCAGGGCCAAGGGCATCGCACTCGCCGACGATTATGTCGCCGGCCAGATGCGCTTCGCTGATGGCCTGCCGCCGGAAATGAAATCATCGATGTTGCACGACCTGACACTTGGCCACCGGTTGGAGGCGCCGTGGCTCTCCGGCGCCGTGGTCCGCATGGCGCGCGATGCCGGCACCAAGGCTCCGGTGCATGCGACCTTGTATGCTGCTGTGAAGCCCTATGTGGCCGGCGCTGCCGGGCCTCCTGCTGCACCGGCATGATCGGCTCCGCGCCTTCGGTCGCTGCGCCCGCGCCCGTCGCCGTGCCCGCCAGTCCGCTGTGCAGCTTCGAGTTCTTTCCGCCCAAGACCGCAGAGGGAAGGCAAAAGCTGCGCGCCGCCCGCCGCCAGCTTGCACAACTCGATCCCGCATTCTTTTCGGTGACCTATGGCGCCGGGGGCTCGACCCGCGAGGGTACGCTCGAGACCGTGCTGGAAATCCGGCAGGACGGCTTGCCGGCGGCGCCGCACCTTTCGTGCATCGGGTCGAGCCGCGGGATCCTGCGCGAGGTTCTTGCGCAATATCGCGACCACGGCATTCATCATCTGGTGGCTTTGCGCGGCGACCTGCCTTCCGGCTCGGTCGATACCGGCGATTTTCGGTACGCCAGCGAACTCGTCGCATTCATTCGCGAGGAAACCGGCGACTGGTTTCATGTCGACGTCGCCGCCTACCCGGAGGTCCATCCCCAGGCGCGCAGTGCGCCAGAGGACCTCGAGGCCTTCCGCCGCAAGGTGGCGGCCGGGGCAAACTCGGCGATCACGCAATATTTTTTCAATCCTGATGCGTACTGGCAGTTTGTCGACCAGTGCGCCGCGGCGGGCATCCAGATCCCGGTGGTGCCCGGCATCATGCCCATCGGCAGTTTCGTGAAGCTCGCGCGCTTTTCCGATGCCTGCGGCGCCGAGATTCCGCGCTGGATCCGCAAGCGGCTGGAAAGCTTCGGCGACGATTCCGCCTCCATTCGCGCGTTCGGCCTCGATGTCGTGACCGATCTTTGTGCCGGCCTGCTGGCGCGCGGCGCGCCGGGTCTTCATTTCTATACCCTCAACCAGGCAGCGCTCACCACCACCATCTGGCATCGCCTCGGCCTGTGAGCCGTCGAGGAAGGGGCATGGCACCCGGCAATCGCGCGGGGTAAGCTTCCGCTCATGAAGAACTCGGCGGAACATCTCGCGTACGTGCTCGAGCTCATGCGCCCGGCGGGAGCGGCCACGGCGCGCGCGATGTTCGGCGGCCACGGCCTTTATATCGATGGCGTGATCATTGCCATCGTGATCGACGACGTGCTTTATCTCAAGACCGACGACGAGAATCGCGAGGCGTTCGCCACCCAGGGACTCGAGCCGTTCCGGTATGTGACCAAGGAAGGCGAAGTCCACGTGACGAGCTATTACCGCGCACCGGACGGCGCACTCGACGGCCCGATCGACATGGCGCCCTGGTTGCGCTCCGCCCGGGAGGCGGCGCTTCGGCGGAAGGGCGCGCCACGGGGACCCGCGAAACGCAAGCCGGCCTGACGCGCCCGGGAAAGCGAAGTCGCTCCGCCGCCTGCTACCGCACTGCCGGCGAATAGGCGACCAGCTCGAGCAGTGCGTGCTGACTGCGGATGGCGGCGGTATCGTGTCTTCCGGACGTCTCGCGGTATTGCGCTTCCTTCTCTTCGCGCACGACAGCGCGCACCGCGGGCGCATACCACAAGAGATAGGTGCAATCGGTGCGGTCGCGCCAGAACTCCTCGTCGTCCAGATGCATGTACACCCGCAGCGCAATGGCATCGAACGCGCCGGCGGGAGTGTCGATCCGGCGCCATCCACCCACGCTCACGTAACGGTTGATCTCACCGGGTTTCTTGGTCTGCTCGTTGAAATTGCCGATCCATTGGTTCCAGCGCTTGCCGGGGGCCAGCGGAAAATCGTAGCGCTTCAATTCCTGCTCGAACCGGCGCGTTTCCTCATCGAAAAGCGCTCCCACCCGCACCCGCCCCGGACTCGCCAGCTGCTCGGTGCGCACGGTGTTCACCGTCGGCCCGCGCTGGGTTACGCGAACGCTGATGCCGTCGCTGCCGACCGCCACGACCTCATGCGTTTCCTCCCATACCACCGGAGTCATGAATCCGTCGCGGGCGCGGTAGACCCAGCGGTCGCCCGCGGCGTAGACCGGTGCGGCGACGGTGGGGCCCTCGGCGTCGAAGGGTGAAACACCAGTGCAACCCGTGGCGGCCATCGTGGCGGCAACCAGGAATGCGAAACACGTAGCGCGCTCTGACTTGGACATGGCGGTCTCCGTTTGCGAACAACGCGTCGCGGGAAGTCGACGCCGGTGGTGACAGCCGCGCGAGCCATGCAGTTCCACGCGCCGCCGCCCTTGTCTGGTCGTATCGCGCTCAGGCACTACGGTCGGTCACCGCCCCCAGGCTGGCGGTAGATACCAGCCGCATGTATTTGGCCAGCACGCCGCGCGTGAATTTGGGCGCCGGCGGCTGCCAGCGGGCGCGCCGGCGCGCAATTTCTTCCTCGCTTACTTCGAGCTGCACCAGGAGCCGATGCGCATCGATCGTCACCGGATCGCCCTCTTCGACGAGGGCGATCAGGCCGCCGACGTAGGCTTCCGGCGCCACGTGCCCGACCACCATCCCCCAGGTGCCGCCGGAAAAGCGCCCGTCGGTGATGAGCCCCACGGACTCGCCAAGCCCCTGGCCGATGAGCGCGGAAGTCGGCGCCAGCATCTCCTGCATGCCGGGCCCGCCTTTGGGGCCTTCATACCGGATCACGAGCACGTCGCCGGCCTTGATGCGGTTGGCCATGAGCGCTTCCATGCACTCGGGCTCCGAGTTGAAGACCCGTGCGGGGCCGGTGATCGAGAGGTTCTTGAGTCCGGTGATCTTGGCCACGCATCCTTCCGGGGAGAGGTTGCCCTTGAGAATGGCCAGATGCCCGTGCGCGTACATCGGATTGCCCCACGGCCGGATGACTTCCTGGTCGGCGCGCGGGGCCGCAGGCAGATGGGCGAGCTCTTCGCCGATGGTGCGGCCGGTGATCGTCAGGCAGTCGTCGTTCAGCAGGCCATGCTCCAGCAGGATGCGCAGCACCTGGGGCACGCCGCCCGCGCGATGGAAATCGACGGCGACGAAACGTCCCGAAGGCTTGAGATCGCAGATTACCGGCACGCGCCGGCGAATGCGCTCGAAGTCGTCGATGGTCCATTCCACTTCGGCCGCCGCGGCAATGGCGAGGAAATGCAGTACCGCGTTGGTCGAGCCGCCGGTGGCCATCACCAGGGCGATCGCGTTCTCGATCGATTGCCGGGTGACGATGTCGCGGGGACGGATATTCTTTTTCACGGCCTCCACGAGCACGCGGGCCGAGTCGCCTGCCGAATCGGCTTTCTCCGGATCGGGGGAGGCCATCTGCGACGAGCCGAGCAGGCTCATGCCCAGCGCCTCGAATGCCGAGGACATGGTGTTGGCGGTGTACTGGCCGCCGCAGGCGCCCACACTCGGGCAGGCGTTGCGCTCGATGCCGTCGTAATCCTCCTTCGCCATCTTGCCTGCAGCGTAGGCGCCCACCGCTTCGAACGGCGACACGATCGTCAGCGCCTTGCCCTTCCAAAACCCCGGCTTGATGGTGCCCGCATACACGAAAATGCCCGGCACGTTGATACGCGCCATCGCCATCATCGCCCCCGGCATGTTCTTGTCGCAGCCGCCGACGCACAGCACGCCATCCATCAGCTGCCCATTCACCGCCACCTCGATCGAATCGGCGATCACCTCCCGCGATACGAGCGAATACTTCATGCCTTCGGTGCCCATTCCGATGCCGTCGGTCATGGTGGGAAAGCCGAACACCTGCGGCATCGCGCCGGCGTCGTGCAGCGCAGCCATGGCGCGATCGACGAGCGGCTGGATGCCCGCATTGCACGGGTTCATCGTGCTGTGCCCGTTGGCAACGCCGACGATCGGCTTCTCGAAGTCGGCATCGCCGAAACCGACGGCGCGGAGCATGGCGCGATTGGGCGAGCGCGCCAGGCCTTGAGTGATGAGATGGGAACGGCGATTGAAAGCCATGGCAGCTCCAGGGGAACGGGACGGCAGAGCGTGCGGGAAGTCTGCGTATAATCGGACCGCCCGATTTTAGCGCACACGATGACGATCTTCTGACCGCATGCTGGTCCACCCGCAGTTCGACCCGATAGCGATCCAGATCGGACCCGTTGCCGTGCGGTGGTACGGGATCATGTATCTCGTCGGGTTCGCCCTGTTCGTGACCCTCGGCAAGCTGCGCGCCCG
>JBDUCE010000469.1:0-2578 GCA_040003635.1 Betaproteobacteria bacterium | reverse complement strand
GCGCCGCTGCGACGATGTCGAAGGACGCATTGTCGAAGGGCAGTGCTCGCGCATCGGCAACTTCGAAGCGGGCTCGCGCGTCGACCGTACGACGGGCTGCGTGGTCGATCTGTTCCGGCGTGACGTCGATGCCGACGATGGTTGCTGGCTCGCAGGCGCCCAGGACCATCTCGCTGAGGATGCCGGTACCGCAGCCCACATCGAGCCATTCGGTGTTACCCGGCGCGCGCAACCAGTGCAGGAACGGTGTCGCCACCGCGTGGCTCCAGCGCCCCATGAACCGCTCGTAGGCGTCGACCTCGCCGAAGCTCGGTGCCGTCTCGACCACGTCTGTACCTTTAATTGGGTTTGAGGCCGATTGCCTTCACCAGGGCACCGTTCACCACGATCTCGCGCTTCACGAAGGCGTCGAATGCGGCGGGAGTCATCGGCAAAGGCTCGACGCCAAGCGCCGTGAGCTTGTTTTGAAGGGAAGGCTCCTGCAGTGCCCTGGCGCACTCGCGATGGAGCTTGTCCACGATGCCGCGCGGCGTGGCGGCCGGCGCGAAGATCCCGAACCAGATTGGATACTCGGCGTCGCGGAAGCCGGCTTCCTGGGTGGTCGGCACCTCGGGCAGGGCGGCGACGCGAGACGTGCCGTTGATGACCAGCGCCGTCAGCCTGCCCTCGCGCACATGCGGCAAGACGAGGCCGAGTGGTCCGAAGAAGAACTCGATGCGGCCGGCAACGACTTCGTTCATGGCCTCCGCTCCACCCTTGAAGGGAACGTGGACGGCATCGATGCCCGCGCTTAGGCGGAACCGCTCGGCGCTGAGATGCGTAGCGGAACCAATGCCGACCGAGGAAAAGTTGAATGTTCCCGGTTTCGCCTTTGCCGCCGCCACGAACTCGGCGACCGTCTTGAAGCCGCTGGACGGCGACACGACAAGCACGGCGGGCGAAACGCCGATCGGGATCACCGCCGCGAACGCGTGGGCAGGGTCGTATCCCAGGGCCGGGTACAATGAGGGCGCAATGGCATGGGCCGATGAATTGACCAGGATGGTGTAGCCATCGGCTTCCGCCTTGGCGACAACAGCGGCGCCGATCGTGCCACCGGCTCCCGCCCGGTTGTCGACGATGATCGACTGGCCGAGCTGCGCCGAGAGCTGCTCGAACACAACGCGAGGCACGATATCGGTCGTGCTCCCGGCGGCATAGGGCACCACCGCCCGCACCGGCTTTTGTGGCCAAGGCTCCGCGACGACCGGACCCCATTCAAGAAGGAGGCCCAGAAGGAGCAGAATACGCATCGCTTTCATGCATTCCTCCCTTCCATCAAATGAACGAAGGAAAGGGTGTCGCAACGATCTCCGTCAGTCCAATATATAACTCTTCTACTTCCTAATGCCTGTTGAGCATAAGAGGGTTCAATGGATCTACGGCACGCCCGCGTCTTTGTGACGGTGGCGGATTTGGGGACGGTCTCGGGCGCGGCGCGGCAGCTGCGTGTGGCACAGCCGGCCCTGTCGCGGCAGATCCGCGACCTCGAACGTGAGCTGGGCTTCGATCTTTTTGACCGTGTTGGCCGCCGCCTGCTGCTCACAAGCGCGGGCGAGCAGCTTGTGAGCGAGTGCCGTGGGCTGGTGAATCACGCGAGCGCCGTAGCAGAGCGCGCACAGCTGATTGGTCGCGGAGATGCGGGGGTACTGAAGGTCGCTGCGTCGCCACAGCATATCGAAAGCGTGCTTTGCCACTTCCTGCATCGGTATGCGGCGGCCTATCCGAAAGTGCAGGTCGAACTTCTTGAAGCATCCGGTGGCGAGAGCCTGCAGCTTCTGGAGCGGGGCGAAATCCACCTCTCACAGAACCTGCTGCGCGCGCTCCAACCAGGCGAGCAGCGTTTCGGTAGTCGGACGCTCGAATGGGTAGAGCTGCTGGCCGCGTGTCATCCCAAAACGAAGTTGGGCAACGGGCGCGCCATGGACATTCGCGCACTGGCCGACCATCCGTTGCTACTGCTCCACGCTGACTTCATGGTACGCCGGACCTTTGATGCGGCCTGCCGTTTGGCCGGGCTCAAGCCGCAAATTCGTCTCGAAAGCCGCACGCCGCACACGCTTTTGGCTTTGGCAGAAACCGGCCATGGGGTTGCCGTGATTCCTTCGCAGTTCCATACCGCGCGCTATCGATTGCGCATCGTTTCGCTCACGTTCCAGGGGCGCCCTTTACGCGAGCCACTGGCCCTGTTGTGGGACAAGCGGCGACCGCTGCCGCGCTATGCCGTGGTGTTTCGCGACATGCTGGCCGCATACATGAAGGAAGTGTTCCCTATCACGCGCCCGCGCAATCCTGGGGCCCACCGCCCATCAAGAGGCAAGTAGAACAATGTTGCAGCGATGCCCGTAAGGTCAAAATACTGAAACGACCGACGCGGCTTCAGGCCGCCTCTCGATGGTAGTAGCGCAGAAGCCCGCCCAATCGCTCGTGGCACCGCACGGGCCCCTCGTGCCGGTCCGTATTCTGAGGAAACAGCAGGACGTTGCCTTTCCCCTGATGATTTCGCCCCGCGTGGAAATGCTCGACGTAGCCGCGCAGC
>JBDUCE010000468.1:0-2579 GCA_040003635.1 Betaproteobacteria bacterium | reverse complement strand
GCGGCTCGGCGGTGAACTTGTCCAGGCAGCGCTTGCTGCAGAAGTAATAGGTGTGGCCCTCGTGGTCCGCCGTGTTTTGGGCGTCGGCGACCTTGAGCTTCATGCCGCACACGGGATCGGTGGCCGCATCGGGATGGTGGCGGGAATGGTCCATGCTTGCCTTTTATACCATACGGGGGTATGGTTCAAGGATGGATGAGAAATTGAAGAAATCCCAGCTTGCCCGGTTGGGTCGCATCGAGGGCCAGGTGCGCGGCGTGGCGCGCATGATCGACGAGGAGCGCTACTGCATCGACGTGCTGACCCAGATCCGCGCGGTGCGCGCCGCGCTCGACAAGGTCGAGCAGGAGACGCTGAGCGACCATCTGCAACATTGCGTGGCGCATGCTTTCCACGCGGGCACTGAAGGCGATCGGCAGACCAAGATCGACGAACTCCTGGAAGTGTTGGACAATCGGCGCCGCTGACATGACGCCCATCCGCTCCCTCGTCTGGCTGGTCGCGCTGATCGCGTTCGTCGTCCCCTCGTTCGGGACCGCCGCGATGGTGCATGCGGCCGCGCCGGCGGAGCGGGCCGCGTCGGTCGATTGCCCGGATCATGCGCCGCCGCCCGATCCTTGCCCGGCGAAAGGCACGGCCAAGCACGCGGCGGGCGCCTGCTGTCCGCTGATGACCTCGGCCTCGGCTCTCCTGCCGCCGATTGCAGACGTCGATGGTCCGGTCGTCTTGCACGCCCGCGTGCCGGCGCCCGTGCGCCACCTGATCGGGCGCACCTTCACAACGGATCCGCCACCTCCCCGAGTCTGAACCGGCTTTATCGGTTCACCCTGGACACGGAGAGTCATCATGTTGTTGCGACGTTCATTCGTCGCCGTCCTGGCGCTGGCTGTAGCCACGCCGGCGTCGGCGCACGGCCCCGATCACGGCATGGGCGGCGGCAAGCCTGGCGAGGCCGGCAAAGTCACCCGCATCATCGAGGTCGTGGCGAGCGATAACGAATTTTCGCTCAAATCCCTGCAGGTCAAGGACGGCGAAACGATTCGCTTCATCGTCCGCAACGATGGGTTCGACCCGCATGAATTCCTGATCGGCACCAAAGCTGCGCACAGCGAGCATCTGAAGATGATGCGAGAGATGATCGAGCAGCAAAAAAAGGGCGACGGACACGCCCATGCCATGCCGATGATGGAGGCGCATGAAAGCGGCGTCTCCGTGCAACCCGGCAAGACTGGAACCTTCGTGTGGACCTTTGCCCGCACCCCCAACCTCGAGTTCGCCTGTGACATTCCCGGCCACTACGAGGACGGAATGCACGGCCCCATCACTTTTAGCCGCTAGCAGAGGTCACGATGTCAAAACCGTTGCGCCGCGCGTTGTCGCGCCGGAAATTCGTCGAGGGTGCAGCCGTTTCTGCCGGAACGGCAGGGCTCGCAATATCGAAAGGCTGGGCGCGTGATGACCGTGCCGGTTTCCAGACTCTGAGCGGGACGCAGTTCGACCTGACAGTCGGCTCTACACAGGTCAATTTCACCGGCCGATCGCGTACCGCGACGACCGTAAACAACACCGTCCCGGCGCCCCTCTTGCGTTTTCGCGAAGGCGATACGGTAACGCTCAATGTCAGAAACACGCTGAGGGAGCCTTCCTCGATCCATTGGCACGGCCTTCTGCTGCCGAACGGGATGGACGGCGTCCCCGGGCTCACCTTTCGCGGCATCATGCCGGGCGAGACTTTCACCTATCGCTTTCCCGTCAGGCAGAGCGGCACCTATTGGTATCATAGCCACAGCGGCATGCAGGAGCAGACGGGCATGTATGGCCCGCTGATCCTCGAGCCGCGCACCCGTGAGCCATATTCCTGGCAGCGCGAATTCGTCGTCATGCTCTCGGACTGGACCGACGAGGATCCCATGACCGTCGTCTCCAATCTCAAGCAGCAAAGCGACTACTACAACACTCATCGCCGCACGCTCGGCACCTTCATCAAGGACGCGAAGCGCGATGGATTGTCGGCCACCGTCGAGGACCGTTTGATGTGGGGGCAGATGAGAATGAGCCCGACCGACATCATGGACGTGACCGGTGCGACCTACACGTTCTTGATGAATGGCCAGCCACCGGCGGCCAATTGGACGGGGTTGTTCGCCCTCGGGGAGAAAGTTCGTCTTCGCTTCATCAACGGCTCGTCGATGAGCACGTTCGACGTGCGCATTCCGGGGCTTGCGATGACGGTCGTGCAAGCCGATGGCTCGGATGTGCAGCCGGTAGAGGTCGACGAGTTCCGCATCGGCGTTGCCGAGACATACGATGTGATCGTCGCGCCCAGGCAGGACGCCTACACCATCTTCGCCCAGGCCCAGGATCGCAGCGGCTACGCCCGGGGCACGCTCGCCACGCGCCCGGGCCTGTCAGCGGAGATTCCGCCGATGGACGCTGTCCCGATGCGAACCATGGCCGATATGGGAATGTCGCACGGGGACATGAACATGCCCGGCATGGACATGAGCAAGATGAGTCCGGCCGAGATGGAGAAGCACAAAGCGATGGGCCATGCCATGCCCAGTGCACCGGCCGCACCG
>JBDUCE010000076.1:0-8654 GCA_040003635.1 Betaproteobacteria bacterium | reverse complement strand
GCCTTTTACCGCCAGTGTTTCCACGCTTAGTGGCAGCATCTCGCGTCCCTGCGCGTCCGCCGCAGGCGGGGCCGCGGTCGAGTCGACATAGCCGACGATGCGGGCCGGGTTGCCCACCACGATGGCGTTCGGCGGCACCGAGCGGGTGATCACCGCGCCTGCGCCTACCATCGCGTTGCGCCCGATGGTGAGCCCCGGAAGGACGGTGGCATTGGCACCGATCGATGCGTTGCGCGCCACCACCGTGCGCAGGTTCTTCGCCTGGTATTGCCTGCTGCGCGGAAAGCGGTCGTTGGCGAAGGTGGCGTTCGGCCCCACGAAGACGTCGTCCTCCAGCGTGACGCCGTCCCACAGTTGCACGCCGCACTTGACGGTGACGCGGTCGCCCACGACCACGTCGTTCTCGATGAAAACGTGATCGCAGATATTGCACTCGCGCCCAATGCGCGCGCCGGGCAGCACATGCGCGAAGGCCCAGACGCGCGTGCCGTCGCCGATGAGGGTGCTTTCGCACAATGCATGGGGATGGATGAATGGGTTCACGATGTGGCCTCCCGGTCACCGAACGTTGTGCGGGCCAGAACCACCGCTTGCGGCCGGCGCTTTGTGTTCTCGTAGGCGCGCCACGTATACGCGCCGATGATGCCAAGGCCGAAAGAGTTGAGTGCGGCAAAAAAGATGATCGTCAGCACGGTCGCCGTGTAGCCTGGAATCGGGATATTGCCGGAAAGCTTGGCGGCGAGCACCGCGACGGCGAGGAGCGCCGAGACGGTGAGGCCCGCTGCACCCGCCCAGGTGAGCACGCGAATCGGCAGGTCCGAGAAGGCGTAGAGACTATCCACCAGATATTTGAGCTTGCGGGAAAGCGTCCAAGCGCTGCGGCCATGGCGGCGCGGCAGCCGGCGATAGGCGATGAGCTTCCGGCGAAAGCCGAGCCAGATGATCTGGCCCACCAGCGATGAATTCGACTCTTCGAGCCGCAACAACTGCTCGCGAAAGGCCGCGTTGCAGCCGAACACGTCGACCCCTCCCGCGGGAACTTCGGGCTGCACGAACGTGCGATACAGCCGCCAGAACAGCGTCGACCCGGCGCGACTCAATAGCGGGTCGCTGCGGCCGGCGCGCACCCCGAGCGTCACGTCGACCGGCTCCGATTCGAGTGTCCTGAAAAATTCCAGGATGAGCGATTCGGGCTCCTGCAGGTCGGCGGCCATCACCGCGAGGTAGCGTCCGCGCGCGACGCCCAGCCCGGCCCGTATGGCCTGGAAAGCGCCGAAGTTGCGCGACAGCAGCACGAGTTGCGCGTGCAAGCCCGATGGGGGCAGGGCGGTGCCTAGCACTTCGGCGCAGCGATCGGGGCTGCCATCGACGACGAACACCGTCTCGAGCTCGTGGTCCAGCGCGGCATCGAGACGCTGCACCGCCTGCAGCAAGTCCGGGATCGAGCCCTCGTTGCGATACACCGGAATCACCAGCGAATATTTCATGCGACCCACGTGTTGCAGGCGGTGATGACGTGATCCAGCTCGGCATCCTCGAGTGCGGGAAAACACGGAAGGCTCAATACTTCTGCGCACGCCCGTTCGGTGACGGGCAAGCTGATTCGCCGGCCTTGGTCTGCCATCACCGGTTGGCGATGATCCGGGATCGGATAGTGGATGTCGGTGCCGACATCGTTGCGCTCGAGGTGGACGCGCAGGGCGTCGCGCTGTGCCGAGCGCACGACCGCGAGATGCGCCACCGACTCTTCGCCGCCGGCCGGCAGCGGCTGGATCCCGGGATGGCGAATGCGCTCGGCGTAAGCCACGGCGATGGCGCGGCGCCGCGCGTTCTGGAAGTCGAGATGCGGCAGGTGCGTGCGCAGCAGCGCCGCCTGCACTTCGTCCAACCGGCTGTTGCGCCCGCCGCCGATGACGACGTGATATTTGCGATCCCAGCCGTACTGACGCAGCGCGCGCAGCCGGTCGCGAAGCGCGCGATCATGGGTGGTGATCGCGCCGCCGTCGCCCAGCGCGGCGAGGTTCTTGGTCGGGTAGAAACTGAAGCACCCGGCGTCACCCAGGCTCCCCGCCCGTCCTGCGGACGAACGCGCGCCATGGGCCTGCGCGCAATCCTCGACCAACGGCAAATCGCGGCTTTGCGTCACCCTACGCAGGGCCGGCATGTCGGCGAGCCGGCCGTAAAGATGGGTGACGACCACGGTACGGGTGCGGGCTGACAGGACCGAGGCAAGACTCGACGGAGACATGGTCAGGGTCGATTCCTCCACGTCGGCGTAGACAGGGGTCGCGCCGCAGTTGATGATCGCCAGGGTCGAATACATCGCCGCATTGGCCACGGTAACAACCTCGTCGCCGGCTTCGACACCCAGCGCGCGCAGCGCAAGCTCGAGGGCATCCGAGCCGTTGGCGACCGTCACGCAATGGGCGACGCCGCAATAGGCGGCAAACTCGCGCTCGAATCCGTGGACCTCCGGCCCCAGCACGAACGATCCACGCTCGAGCACGCGGTTGAATGCGGCGCGCCGGGAATCGGCCAGGGCTGCCGTGGTGCGGCGAAGATCGTTGAGGGGCACTTGCATGTGCGTTGACTCGCCAATCGGTTCGCGACGTCGAAGTGTTGGCGAACCCGCTGCCGGCCCGCCGAGTGTAGCATTGTGAGCCGAGCCGATCGATGGCGTTGCGGCCGAAGCGCGGGTGACGGCGCCCGGCGTTGCCGGCGGCGCGCGCCTCGCGGGGCACCCGATAGCCAGCGGCGCGGAATGGTCCCATAATTCGCGCCTTGCCGATGGCCGGCAGCGGAACTTCCGACCGCCCGCCACGGCCTCAATGGCCCTGCGGCCCTCCAGCCGCCCCGGCCGTTCCCGCAAGAGAGGACTTGGCGCCCCATGAAATTCCGCTTTCCCATCGTCATCATCGATGAGGACTTCCGCTCGGAGAATACGTCCGGCCTGGGCATTCGCGCACTGGCGGAAGCGATCGACAAGGAGGGCATGGAGGTACTCGGCGTGACGAGCTACGTCGATCTTTCGCAGTTCGCCCAGCAACAGAGCCGGGCCTCGGCGTTCATCCTGTCGATCGACGATGAGGAATTCGGGTCGGGCTCGGCCGACGAGACCCACGCGGCGCTCAAGCAACTGCGTGCGTTCGTGCAGGAAATCCGTTTCAAGAATGCCGAGATTCCCATTTACCTGTACGGCGAGACGCGGACCTCCCGGCACATCCCCAACGATGTCTTGCGCGAGCTGCACGGCTTCATCCATATGTTCGAGGACACGCCTGAGTTCGTGGCACGTCATATCATCCGCGAAGCACGCTCGTATCTCGACTCGCTGGCACCGCCGTTTTTTCGGGCGCTGGTCGACTATGCCCAGGACGGCTCGTATTCGTGGCATTGCCCCGGACATTCCGGCGGCGTCGCTTTCCTGAAGAGTCCGGTCGGCCAGATGTTCCACCAGTTCTTCGGCGAGAACATGCTGCGGGCCGACGTGTGCAACTCCGTGGACGAGCTCGGGCAATTGCTCGACCACTCGGGACCCGTCGCCGCCGCGGAGAATAACGCGGCGCGCATCTTCAACGCCGATCACTGCTTTTTTGTCACCAACGGCACCTCGACGTCGAACAAGATGGTGTGGCACGCCAACGTGGCCCCCGGCGACATCGCCGTCGTCGACCGCAATTGCCATGTCTCGATCCTGCACGCCATCACCATGACGGGCGCGATTCCCGTTTTCCTGCCGCCGACACGCAATCACCTGGGGATCATCGGTCCGATCCCGCTCTCCGAGTTCACACCCGAAAGCATCCAGCGCCGGATCGAGGCCAACCAGTTCGCCCGCGCGGCGCGCAACAAGAAGCCGCGCATCCTCACCATCACCCAGAGCACGTATGACGGGGTCGCCTATAACGTCGAGATGCTGAAAGAGACCCTGGGCAACAGTGTCGAGACACTGCATTTCGATGAAGCGTGGCTGCCGCACGCCACGTTTCACGACTTCTACAAGGACATGCACGCCATCGGGCGCGACCGCCCGCGGCCGCAGGAGTCGCTGATCTTCGCGACGCATTCCACGCACAAGCTGCTCGCCGGCATCTCGCAGGCGTCGCAGATCATCGTGCAGGAGTCGGAGACCCGCAAGCTCGACCGGCATATTTTCAACGAGGCGTACCTGATGCACACCTCGACCTCGCCGCAGTACGCGATCATCGCTTCGTGCGACGTTTCGGCCGCGATGATGGAGCCGCCCGGCGGGACCGCTCTGGTCGAGGAGTCGATCATCGAGGCCTTGAACTTTCGCCGTGCCATGCGCAAGGTCGACACCGAGTTCGGCAAGGATTGGTGGTTCAAGGTGTGGGGACCCGAGCGCCTGGCGCCCGAAGGCATGGGCAGCCGCGAGGACTGGATCCTGCGGGCCAACGAAAAATGGCACGGGTTCGGCAATCTCGCGCCGGGTTTCAACATCCTCGATCCGATCAAGGCGACGGTCATCACGCCCGGACTCGATGTCTCCGGCAAGTTCGCAAAGACCGGCATCCCGGCGTCGATCGTCACCCGGTTCCTCGCCGAGCACGGGGTCATCGTGGAGAAGACGGGGCTTTACTCGTTTTTCATCATGTTCACCATCGGCATCACCAAGGGTCGGTGGAACACGCTGGTGACCGCGCTGCAGCAGTTCAAGGACGACTACGACAAGAACCAGCCGCTGTGGCGCATTCTCCCGGAATTCTGCGCCCGCCAGCCGCGCTACGAGCGGGTCGGACTGCGCGACCTTTGCGGGCAGATCCACGACATGTACAAGGCGAACGACGTCGCCCGCGTAACCACGGAAATGTATCTGTCCGACATGCAGCCGGCGATGAAGCCCTCGGATGCCTTCGCGTGCATGGCGCATCGCGAGATCGACCGCATCGAGATCGATCACCTGGAAGGCCGCGTGACCAGCGTGCTGCTGACCCCCTATCCGCCGGGCATCCCGCTGCTGATTCCGGGCGAGCGCTTCAACCGTACCATCGTGCAGTTCCTGCAGTTCGCGCGCAGCTTCAACGAGCGCTTCCCGGGTTTCGAAAGCGACATTCACGGCCTCATCGAAGAGCGCGATGGCGCGACGACGCGCTATTTCATGGATTGCGCGCGGATGCGCTAACCGGCGTCGGCGGTAAAGCCGTGACCATGCCTTCAATGCGTTCCAGCGCCTGCTCTCTGGTCTCGAACACCCGGTCGCGCCCGAAGGCATCGAGATAGCCGCCGCGATCGAGCAACTCCCACACCGGCGGCTTGAGACTGCAAAGGTAAAGCGCGCTGCCGGCGTCACGGGCGCGCCGCGCCTCCTGCAGCAGGAGCTCGGCGCCGGCGACATCGATGAAATTCATGCCACTGCCGATCAGCACGATGTGGGCGGGCGCGCCGGGCGCGCGCCGGATGGCATCGAGTGCGTCGCCCACGTGCTCCACCGCCCCGAAAAAAAGTGAGCCGTCCACGCGCAACATTAGGATGGAAGGGCGGGCATCCGGCGCGCCGTCGTCGGTCGGCGCCAGGTGCCTTCGGACCGAGGCGGGGTCCGGTCCGATCGGTGTCAGCCGGGGATGGGTGGTGCGCTTGAGATAGACCAGGAGCGACGCGAGGACGCCGACGAATATTGCAAACTCGAGCTGGACGATAAGTGTGGCGACGAAGGTCACTGCCAGCACCAATGCTTCGCCGCGACTGGTGCGGGCGATGCGGCGGATGGCGGCGATGTCGATGAGACCTGCTGCCACCAGGAACAGCAGGCCCGCCATGGCGGCGATGGGCATGTATGCAGCCAGGGGCGCCACCAGCACCAGCACCCCGACCAGAATGAAGGCGGAGAACACCGTGGCCAGCGGTGTTTGCGCTCCGGCGGCGTAGTTGGCGCCGGTGCGGTTGAACGACCCCGAAGACGGATACGAGGAGCTGAACGCGCCGACCACGTTCGCGAGGCCCTGGCCGATGACCTCCTGGTTGGCGTCGAGCCGCTGCCCCGATCGCAGCGCCACCGCCCGGCTGCTCGAGATGGCTTCGGTGAGGCCGATCAGGGTGAGCGCCAGGCATGCCGGCGCCAGCAGCCGGAATGTCGAAGGGTGCATGTCCGGCATCGAGAACGATGGCAACGCCGACGGCAACGCGCCGACGGTGGCGAGATGTGCGAGCCCGGACCGATTGAGCCACCACCCGAGGAGGCTACCCGCGAGCAACCCCACCAGGAGGTGCGGCAAGCGCCGCGAAAGGCGTTGACTGATCATGGCGAACCCCAGGGTCGTGACGCCCACGGCAACCGCCCACGGCTCGGTTTCGCGCAGGTGCGTAGCGACGTTCTGGATCGATATCGCGAAGCTCGACGACGCGGGCAGGACGAGCCCCAGGAAATTGCGGAGCTGGGCGGCGATGATCAGTAAAGCCGCGCCGGCGGTGAAGCCCACGACCACCGTTTGCGAGACGAAGTTGGTCAGTCCGCCGAGACGCGCGATGCCCAGAGCGAGCTTGGTGACGCCCAGCATGAGATTGAGAGTGAGCGCGAGACGAACATAGTCGTCGCTGAACGGGATGGCGAGGGCGCTCAGGGAGGCGTACACCATCAACGAGGTGGCGTTGGTGGGGCCGGAAACGAGGTGCCACGACGATCCCCACAACGCGCCCACGATGGCCGGAAGCATCGCCGCGTACAGGCCATAGGCGGGCGGCAATCCGGCGAGGGTGGCGAAGGCCACGCCTTGCGGCAGCACCATCAGCGCACTGATGAGGCCGGCGACGAGGTCCGCGCGCAGTGTTTGCCGATTGACGCGAGAGCGCCAGGCGAGGAAGGGCAGGAGTTTTCGAGTAAGGGCAGACAAGCGGACACCGGGCGCAGGGAACCGACACGGTACCTGCAGAGCTTCAAGCCCGGCGCGGGTGACGCGGGCGGCGCGTCATGATCCCGCAACCGCGCCCGCTGCGCAAACCCGGCCACAAAGACCAACTAAGCGGTGGCGTGACCTGACGCGGTTGTACTCGATGCGCTCAAAGCGGCGGGCGGCCCGGATTTGCGCACCGGCGCGGGCCGGTCTGCGTGCAAGGCCGCGAGCACGCACGAGGCAATGCGCACCTCCATCGAATCGGTGCCCGCCGGCGCAATGATGGGCACCCGCGCGCCGAGCACGACGCCGGCCGCGAAACCCCCGGTGAGGACCGTCAGCGCGCGCAGCAGCAGCGAGGCCGCTTCCAGCGACGGCGCGATCATGATGTCGGGCCGTCCGGCGACTTCACCACTCACCCCGTTGCTTCGCGCCGCGTCGGCGGAAAGGGCGCTGTCGGCGGTCAGCGGGCCTTGCACCACGCTGCCGGGAAAGAACCCTTCGTTCGCCATCGTCCTCAATGCCGCGGCATCGAGTGTCGACGGAAAAGACTCGTTGGGGGTGTTCATGGCCGCGAGGACGGCGACGTGCGGCGTGGCGATGCCAATGGCGCTCGCAAGCTCGAGCGTGTTCTGCAGGATGTCTCTTTTGGCCGCCAGCGTGGGCGTGACATTGAGCACCGCATCGGCAAAGAGAATGCCTTCCGGGCGTCCGGGGAGATCGACAAAGTAAGCGTGCGAGAGCCTGCGATCCGTCCGCAGGCCGGCGCCGTTGTTTGCAGCGGGTGGGAGCAGGTCATCGATGCCCAGTGCGCCCTTGACCAGGGCGCGCACATGGCCGGCACCGGCCAGCTCGGCGGCGCGATCGGCTGCGGCTGCCGGCGAATCCTCCGTGTCGGCGATCGGCAACCGGGAGATATCGAGACCGGCCTGCGCCGCCACGTCGCGGATGCGCGCTTCCGGGCCGATCAGGATCGGCGCGAGGAACCCCGCGAAAGCGCCCGAAAGTGCGAACTGAAGCGAATCGCTGTCACAGGGGAATACAAAGCCCGCCGACAGCGCGGGGCGCAGCCGGACGCGCTCGACCAGCCGCTGGAAATGAGGTCGCACAGTCATGACCCAGCGTGGCAAGGCGCGCATGGGTTGTCAACCGCGCCCTGATGAAAGGGGGTGATTCGCACGACAGGCGCACGTCGGAAACAGGGAACCCCCGGAAGCGCGTGGCGCTGCTTCAGAGATCCTCGGACCGCCCCCTAAATCTTGCCCTTCCACGGCACGACCAGACGCTCGACATGACGCATCAGGAGGTCGAAAAGATACGCCACCACGCCGATGACGACGATGCCCATGATCACCACGTCGGTGCGCAGGAAGTTCGAGGCATTGAGCACCATCTGGCCAAGGCCCGCGGTTGCGGCCACCATCTCGGCGGCGACCAGCGTGGTCCAGCCGAAGCCGATCGCGATTCGCATGCCGGTAAAGATTTCCGGCATCGCGGCGGGGATCACCACGTGCCAGATGACCTGCCATTTCGAGGCGCCCATTGAATAGGCCGCGTTGATCTGCTCGATCATCACTCCGCGCACGCCGGCGCGGGCGGCCATGGCCAGCGGCGCGAAGCAGGCGAGGAAAATAAGCACGATCTTTGCCGTTTCCTCGATGCCGAACCAGATCACGATCAGCGGCAGATACGCCAGCGGCGGCAACGGACGGTAGAACTCGATGGGCGGGTCGAAGATGCCGCGCGCGACACGCGATACACCCATCGCGATGCCGGCGGGAATGGCCGTGACGCACGCCAGCACGA
>JBDUCE010000467.1:0-2590 GCA_040003635.1 Betaproteobacteria bacterium | reverse complement strand
TGTTCTGGCCGACGATCAACAGCTACAAGCGATTGGTCGATGGCTTCTGGGCGCCCGTTAAGCCGACCTGGGGCATCGACAACCGCACGGCCAGCTTTCGCGTGATCCAGGGCTCGCCCAAGTCCACGCGGCTCGAAACGCGCTGCCCCGGCGCCGACATGAATCCTTATCTCGCCACCGCGGCGGTATTGGCGGCCGGGCTCGACGGCATCGAAAAGAAGCTCGCCCTGACCACGCCTCCCATCCACGGCACCAACCAGGGGTCGGAAAATATTCCGCGCGCGCCGCGCACCCTCATCGAGACGACGCGGGTATTCCGCGCGTCCGACCGCGCCCGCGACTGGTTCGGCGACGAGTTCGTCGATCATTTCGCCGCCACCCGCGAATGGGAATGGCGGCAATGGCAGGATGCGGTGACCGATTGGGAAATGAAGCGCTACTTCGAGATCATCTGACGGCGGTGGCCAACGGGGAGCTCGTGCTGCGTCCGCTCGGTCAGCCCGATGGGCCAGGCTATCGCGCGCTGCGCTTGCGCGCGCTCACCGAATTTCCCGACGCATTCACCTCGAGTGCCGCCGAGGCCGCCGCGACGGCCGATGATTGGTCCGTGCGACGCCTGCAGCCACGTGACGGCCATGTGCTGATGGGCGCATTTATCGGCGAACGGCTGGCGGGCACCGCCGGACTCGATCGCCTGCCGCGCGAAAAGGAGCGCCACAAGGCGTTGCTGTACGGCATGTTCGTCGCCCCCGAATACGCCGGCCGGCGCATCGGCCGCAAGCTCGTGGAAGTGGTCGTCGACCAGGCGCGGCAGTGGCCGGGACTGGAGCAGATCGACCTTACCGTCACCCGCAGCAACGAGCACGCCCGCCGTCTTTATCTCGATGCCGGTTTCGTGACCTTCGGCGTCGAGCACCGCGCGATCAAGGTCGCAGGCGTTTACTACGACAAGGAACACCTGGTGCTTTTCCTGGATCATCATGGCCATTGAACATTTCAGCTTCCCTACCACCATCCATTTCGGCGCCGGCGCGCGCTCGCTCGTGGCGGCCCATCTCAGGCAACAGGGCATCGCACGGCCGCTGATCGTGACCGATCGCGGCATTGCAGCGTTGCCTTTGCTGCGCGCCTTTCGCGACACGCTTGCCGGACTCGAGCCGGCGGTATTTTCGGAGATCTGGGGCAACCCGGTGCGAAGCCAGGTGATGCAGGGTGTCACCGCGTTCAAGGCCCACGACGCCGATGCGGTAATCGGTTTGGGGGGCGGCGCGGCGCTGGACGTTGCCAAGGCCGTTGCGCTGATGGCGCACCACCCGGGCGATATCCTCGACTATGCCTGGGATCACCCGAACGTACGAGCGATCACGCTTCCTCTGCCCTATTTCGTGGCCTTGCCCACGACCGCGGGTACCGGTTCGGAGGTTGGCCGCTCGAGTGTGGTTTCTGACGACTTGACTCACATCAAGAAGATCATCTTCTCACCCGCGTTGCTGGCGAAGGCCGTGTTTGCCGATCCGGAGCTGACCCTCGACCTGCCGCCCGCGATCACGGCGGCCACCGGCATGGATGCGTTGACCCACAATGTGGAATCGTATCTCTCGCGCGCTTACCACCCGCTTTGCGATGCCATCGCGCTCGAAGGCGTGCGCATCGCAGCGCGCGCCCTGCCGATTGCCGTGCGGGACGGACACAACCTCCAGGCCCGCAGCGACATGCTGATGAGCTCGCTGATGGGCGCCATCGCCTTCCAGAAGGATCTCGGCGCGGTGCATTCCTGCGCTCACGCCCTCTCCACCGTGGCCGACCTCCATCATGGACTCGCCAACGGCATCATGATCGACCATGTCATGCGTTTCAACCTGCCCTCGGCGACGGCGAAGATGGCCGAGTTGGCGCGCGTTGCCGGCGTCCCGGGTGCCAGTGCACTCGCCGAATCCGCTGCCGCCGAAGCGTTCATCGCCTGGCTCCGAAAGATGAAAGCCGATCTCGGCATTCCCGCCACCCTGCGTGAGCTCAACAGCGCGCGCAAGGTGACGTCCGTGGACATGGCGGCGTTGGTCGAGGTCGCCGTCAACGACATCTGCCACCAGACCAACCCGCGCCACTGCGAGCGTGCAGACTTCGAGCGCATCTTCGCTGCAGTCCTCTGATTCACCATCGACCGCTGCACCATGCTCAAGATAGGCATTTCCGCGTGCTTCTTTCACGCCGACCCCGACCGCGCCATCTTCAAAGGGATGACGCTGCAATATATCGAGCAGAACGTTGCGCACTGGCTGATGCAGCGCGATGTGCTGGCGTTCATGGTGCCCTCGCCGGAGGGCGCCACGCGCCGGCCCGGCAGCCGGGCCACGGTCGACGCCTATGCCGACGAGCTCGATGGCCTGTTATTGATGGGCGGCTCGGACGTGTGCCCCGCCACCTACCGGGAGGCGCCGCTGCGTCCCGAATGGAACGGCGATCGCATGCGCGACGACTACGAGATCGCGCTGCTGCGCGCGTTTGTCGCGCAGGGCAAACCGGTGCTCGGAGTATGCCGCGGGGCGCAGATCATCAACGTGGCGCAAGGGGGCACGCTCTACCAGGACAT
>JBDUCE010000466.1:0-2592 GCA_040003635.1 Betaproteobacteria bacterium | reverse complement strand
CCCACCGAGCTCGAGAAGGACACGCGCGCGGCGGCGCTCGAGCCGAAGCTCAAGGCGCTGGGCCACGAGACGCGGGTGATGGAGCACACCAGCGGCTTGCAGGCGATCGTACGTACCCGCACCGGTTGGGTGGGGGGGGCGGATCCGCGCCGCGAAGGCACGGTACGCGGCGATTGAGATTTCGCCGCAGCGATGCTTCGATCGCACGTCACGGCGGATGCCATGGTGCGCAATGGAAGCCACGAGGAAGAGGTGCGCGACGGTCGGTCGAGCGTCACTTCGCCCGCCGGGCTCCCGTTGCGCCATGCGCTGCGCCCTGATGCCCTGGAGGCGTTTGGCAATCGTTGCGCCAAGAACTTTCGGCATTGGTCGCGTTGGGCGCGGCGGCAGGGTCTCGGGGCGTATCGCTTCTACGACCGCGACATTCCGGAATTTCCATTTGCGATCGACTGCTATGTGCCGGCCGATCCGGGGCGTGGCGGGCGCTTGCACATGCAGGAAGTGGAGACCGGATGGGTGCAGGACGCACCGGCGCATGCGGCATGGCTCGACGCAGCGCGCGAAGCGGTCGTCGCCGCCACCGGGGTCGGTATCCACGACATTGCGGTGAAGCAGCGTCAGCGCCGTTCGGGCGGCGGGCAGCACGCGAGGACCGGGGTGGCTGGCGTCGACTTCCAGGTCTTGGAAGCAGGGCTTCGTTTCTGGATCAACCTCGAGGCTTATCTCGATACGGGCCTTTTCCACGATCATCGCGCCATGCGCGCGTTGGTGCGCTCCCGCGCCCGTGGCCGGCGGATGCTCAATCTCTTCGGCTATACCGGCAGCTTCACCGTCTACGCGGCCGCCGGCGGCGCGGTGCTCTCCGACACGGTGGACCTGTCCAATACCTATCTCGACTGGGCCGCGCGCAACTTCGCCGCCAACGGCCTCGATGCCGCGCGCCATCGCCTGGTGCGTGCCGATGTGCTGCGGTGGCTGTCGATGGCGGTGGCCGAACAACGGCAATACGATCTGATCGTGCTCGATCCGCCGGCCTTTTCCAATTCCAAGGCCATGACCGGCGTGCTCGATATCCAGCGCGACCATGCGGAACTGATCGCCGATACCCTGCGCTTGCTGGCCCCCGCGGGCGAGCTTTATTTCTCTACCAATTTGCGCAGTTTCCGGCTCGATGGCGCGTTGGCTCGATCGAAGCAATGCACCGACATCACCGGGCGCACGCGGGCCGAGGATTTCCGCGATCCGCGCGTGCACCACGCCTTTGTGTGGCAGGCGGCAGCATGACCCCGCGGCCGCCAAGTGTCGGCGCGCGACGCGATGCGGACACCGCGCGGCATCGCATCGTCATTGTCGGCGGCGGTGCCGGAGGGCTGCCGCTGGTGACGCGCCTGGGCGACAAGCTCGGCAAGCGCGGCCGCGCGCAGATCACCCTGGTCGACCGCAACGCCACGCATCTGTGGAAGCCGCTGCTGCATGAAGTCGCGGCCGGACGCATGGATGTCGACGCGCACCACGTGGATTACCTGGCCCTCGCGCACTGGCACGGTTTCCGGTTTCAGCAGGGCGCGGTGGCGGGGATCGAGCGCGCACCACGGGATCTCCTGCTCGATCCCGTGCTGGATGAGGAGGGTGGCGAAATTCTTCCCGCCCGCCGGCTGCATTACGACACCCTGGTGTTTTGCGTCGGCAGCGTCAGCAATTATTTCGGCATCCCCGGCGTCGCCAGGCATGCGATCTCGCTCGACACCGCGACCGACGCCGACCGCTTTCATCGCAAGCTACTGGCGGCGTGCGTGCGTGCCGACGGCCTCGCCGCGCAAGGCAAACCGGGCGTGGTTGACATCGTGATCATCGGCGGCGGCGCCACCGGCGTCGAGCTCGCTGCCGAAATACGACAAACCACCCGCGCCCATGCCGGCTACGGACTCGACTACCTGCACCCGGCGCAGGACATCCGGCTGACGGTGGTGGAAGCGGCTGCGCGCATCCTGCCGCCTCTGTCGGAACGTATCGCCGTTGCCGCTTCGGGTTTGCTCGCCAAGCTGGACATCGCGGTGAAGACCGGGGTGCGCGTAACCGCAGTCGAGGCCGATGCCGTGCGCACGGCGGACGGCACCGTCCTGCCTGCCGATCTGATCGTGTGGGCGGCAGGCATCCAGGCGCCGGAGTGGCTGGCCGGCCTCGATGGCCTCGAAGTCAACCGCGCCAACCAACTGGTGGTCGACACGCAACTCGTCACATCGCGCGATGCGCACATCTTTGCGTTCGGCGATTGCGCGGCGTGTCCGTGGCCGGAATCGGGAAAGCCCGGCGCCATCATTCCCCCGCGAGCGCAGGCGGCGCATCAACAGGCGAGCTTGCTGGTCAAGTCAATGGAGGCGCGTCTGGCGAACCGGCCGTTGCCGGCGTTTCGATTTCGCGATTTCGGCTCGCTCGTTTCTCTCGGCGAAGTCTCGGCGGTCGGCACGCTGATGGGATATCTGATCGGTGGCAGCCTGCTGATCGAGGGGCTGATCGCGCGCTGGATGTACGCCACGCTCTACAAGCTGCACCAGGTATCCATCCATGGCTACTATCATGTCATGCTCGACA
>JBDUCE010000465.1:0-2594 GCA_040003635.1 Betaproteobacteria bacterium | reverse complement strand
CGCACCCGCGCGAAAAGCTCCGGTTGGTTGATGGGCTTGCCGAGGAAATCGTCCGCGCCGGCATCGATGCCCTTGACGCGCTCCTGTTGGGGGTCGAGCGACGTGACAAGAACGATGGGCAGCAGCGCGGTCTTCGGGTCCGCGCGCAAACGCGCGCACACCTCGTATCCGGAGAGCCCAGGCATCATGATGTCGAGCAGAATGAGGTCGGGTTGCTCGGAGGCAACCTTTGCCAGCGCCTCTTCACCGTTGACCGCCGTCGCGACCGCGTACCCCTTGACGGCGAGGAGGTCGGCCAGGAGCTTTACGTTGTGCGGAGTGTCATCGACCACCAGCACTTTGGCCGGTGCGGTCATTGCGCCCCCCGCGCTTGCGGCGCTCGCCGCTGCGCTGCCCTCGAGGGGGTGCTCGCGCCTTGGGCGCTCATGGCCGCTTTTTCTCCAGCATGACGCGCACGGCGTCCAGGAATTCCCTGAGGTTGATCGGCTTGCCGACATAGCCGTCGAACCCGGCTTCGGTGATCAGCTTGCGGTCCTGCTGCATGACGGAGGCAGTCACCGCGATCACCGGTATGGCAGCGGTCGCCGGATCGGCGCGCAACACGCCGAGCGCCTCGATGCCGTTCATGCCCGGCAACTGGATATCCATCAGGATCAGCTCGGGATTGCGCTCCTGGGCGAGCCGGATGCCATCCTCGGCCGTTCCGGCCTCCACCGTGGCGTAGCCTTTCACCTGCAGCACGTCGCGGACTAGCTTCATGTTTTTTTCGTTGTCTTCGACGATCAGGATGAGGCTCATGATTTTAGCGGTAGGGTGAAGGTAAAGGTCGAACCTTTGCCGGGCTCGCTTTCGACCCGGATCGTGCCGCCGTGCAACTCGACGAAGCGGCGGGTGAGAGCAAGCCCCAGGCCCGTTCCCTCCTGCTTGTTGGTGTAGTTGCGGCCCACCTGACGAAACTCCTCGAAGACCGCTTCCTGGTCTTCGGCCGCAATCCCGATCCCGGTATCGTGGACGGCGATGACCACGTTATCAGCATCGCGCCTTGCGCTGACGTCGATCCGGCCGCCATCGGGCGTGAATTTCACCGCGTTGGAGAGCAGATTGAGCAGGATCTGCTTGACCTTGCGCTCGTCGGCCACGATCTCGCCAAGTTGCGGCGCAACGTTTACACCCAGCGCAATGCTGTGCCGCTGCGCGCGCTCGCGCACCAGTGTCATCGCATTGGCGATTGCAGTCGATAGATCGAACGTCGATACCTCGAGCTCCATGCGCCCCGCCTCGACTTTCGACAGGTCGAGGATGTCGTTGATCAGGTTGAGCAGGTGCCGTCCGGAGGAATGAATGTCCTTGAGATAGTCGTCCTGCTTGTCGTTCAGCTCGCCGAACAATCGCTCGAGCAACACCTCGGAAAAGCCGATGATGGCATTGAGCGGCGTGCGTAACTCGTGTGACATGTTGGCGAGGAACTCCGACTTGTGCTTGTTGGCGATTTCGAGCTGGCGGCTCTTGTCCTGGATTTCGCGGAACAGCCGCACGTTCTCGATGGCGATCACGGCCTGATCGGCGAAGGTGGCCACCAGCTGCATGTCGCGCGGCGAGAACGGCCGCACTTCCTCGCGCCACATGGCCACAACGCCGATCGGCTCTCCCTCCCGCAGCATCGGAACCCCCAGCAGGGTGCGAAAGCCCAGGGCCACCTGCGCCTCGCTCCAGGTGTACGTCGGATCGTTCTTGGCATCTTCGATGTGCACGATCTGCCGCGTCGACGCCGTTCTGCCTACCAGCGTGCCGTACCCGGGAAGGACGGGATGAAGCCGCTGGAACTCGATCTGCTCGGGCAGAGCGCCGTGATGCGCGGTGACGTTATAGCTCTCGCCTTCGCGGATGAATACGAAGCCCTTCTCCGCCTTGCACAACCGCGTTGCGTTCTCGATCAGCGTTTCGAGCACCGGCTCGAGCTCGAAGGTCGTGCGGCTGATGGTCTTCAGCACCTCGGCGGTCGCCGTCTGCTGCTCGAGTGCCTCCTTGGTCTCGTTGAACAGGCGCACGTTTTCGAGGGCAATCGCCGCCTGATCGCCGAAGGTTCGCAAGAGCCCGATTTCCCGGTCGCTGAAAGGCCGCACGTCGTGCCGGCGGAGCAGGATCGTCCCGAATGGCTTCCCTTCGCGATAGAGCGGCGTGACGACCACGGTCCGATGGTCGAAACGCTTCGCGAGGTCGTGGCTCAGCGGGTACTCGGATCCCTCGGCTTGCAGGTCGCGCACCTGGATCGTCTGCCGCTCGAGCAGCGCCCGTCCGGAGATCGAATCACGATTGATCGGTATCGTATCGACGTTGGTGACAAGGTCCGGCGACGGCCCCCTGGAAGTGAGGTGTCTCAACATGTCGCCGTCGGTCAGGTACATCGATGCGGCCGAGGCATCGCACAGGCGTGCGGCGCGTTCGGCGATGGCATCGAGCACCGGTTGCACGTCAGTGGGCGAGCTCGAGATGACACGCAGGATTTCCGCGATGGCGGTCTGTTGATCCAGCGCTTCCTTGGTCTCGTTGAACAGCCGCACGTTCTCGATCGCGATCACCGCCTGGTCGGCAAA
>JBDUCE010000075.1:0-8682 GCA_040003635.1 Betaproteobacteria bacterium | reverse complement strand
CCCGAGGAATGGTTTCGCCGCCGCATCGCCCGCTACGCCCGGTGGCACTTCGCGCCCTGCCGCTCGGCCGAGGCGAATCTCGTTGCCGAGGGCATCGCGCCGATGGATATCTTTCGCGTGGGGAACACCGGCATCGACAGCCTGCGCGCGCTGCTCGACCGTCATCGGATCCGCCCGGGCCTGCAACGCACCCGCAACGTGATGGTCACCCTGCATCGGCGCGAAAACTGGGACGCCAAGGCGGAGATATTCTGCGACGCATTGATCGAGCTCGCCGCACGCCATCCTGATTTGCGCATGATCTTTCCGCTTCATCCCAATCCGCGAATCGCCAGACGCATCCGCCGCCGGCTCGGCTCACACCTTGCGATCGCGCTGGTCGATCCGATGGAGTATCCCGAATTCGTGCGGATGATGGCCGAAGCGGCCCTGGTCATCAGCGACTCCGGCGGTATCCAGGAAGAAGTCCCTCACCTCGGAACGCTGTTGCTGGTGCCGCGCTCCAATACCGAACGGCCCGAAGGCATCGCCACCGGCTTCGTGCACCTGGTCGATGTCGATTGCCGGCGCATCGTCGAGGCCGCGACCGCACTCCTGGCACTGCCCCCGCGTGCGCCGTTACCCATCGACGTGCATGCGCCATTCGGTGCGGGCGATGCCGGAGAGCGCATCGCCGGTGTGCTCGTGCGTGCTCTCGCGCCCGCAAGCGCGCAATGATCACTCCGGCCGACACCTTTGCGGCCGAGCCTTCAGCGGCGTTCGTCGCTGCCGCTGCCGATCGTGTGGCCCACTGGCTGTTGCACGGGCCGGCGCAGCTCGAGGAAGGTCCGCATGCCGGTGCCGTGGCCGGAAGCCTCGATCCGGAAATGCAACCGCACTATGTCTACCCGGAAATCACCGGCTATTACCTGCAATGGCTGGCCTGGCGCGCACGTCGCACGGGGAACGCGCGCTTGCTGGCGCCGCGCGCACAGGCCGCCCATGACTGGCTGCGACGCTGGTCCGCGGACGCGTTGCCCGAGACCCGCGTGCATCTGCGAGGCACTGCCGATGATTGGCGCAATCGGACCACGTTCACCTTCGACATCGCGATGGCGCTGCGAGGGATCGGCTCGGCGACGGCGCAAGGACTGTTGCGCCCCAGCCCGGATGTCGTTGGGCATCTTGGCGTCCAACTGCGGCGTCTGGTCGATGCCGACGGCGTCTTCAAGGTGTGTCTCGATGATACCGGCGCATCTCTTCCGCAACGCTGGTCCACGCGTCGTGGCGGCTTTCTTGCCAAGGCTGCCGCCGGCATTCTGCGTGCCGCGGAGCAGATCGGCGGCATCCCCGGCGAAATCACCCAAGCGGCTGCCAAGACGTGGGTCGCGAGCCTCGGATGGGCGACGGACACGCCGCATGAGGACGTGCATCCGCTGCTCTACACCTACGAAGGCATGCTGAGCCGGCCGGGCCACGATGGCGTGATCGAAATATTGCCCACGCTCATCGACCGCTTCGACGCATTGCTTCGGGAGGTATCGCGCGAAACGTGGATTCCTGAAACACTCGGGCAGGCAAACGGACCGGAGCGCGTGGATATCATGGCCCAAGCCCTGCGCGTGAATGAGCTGTTGCCGCGCCGCAGCGAACCGCCCTTGCCTTCGCGGAATGCCATGGCCGCGTTGCGATCGCGTCTCGCGCAATCGGTGCGGGGCGATGGCGCCGTTCCGTTTGCGCTCGGCGCGCAGCCCGTGCAACTCAACGTGTGGGCCGCAATGTTCGCGAGCCAGGCGCTCGAGGGCATGCGTGGCGGCACGGCGGCTGTCAAGCGCACTGCCGAAGATCCTCTGCTGGTGTGAAGCGCGTGGCGCAACCTCGCAGCGGCGCGCATCGGCGAAGGCCGGGCTGGACGTGGGGCTCACGCTGGCCGCAGCGAGCGCGTCTGCTGCCTCTTTTTCTTGCCACATGGATGGCGGATCGCGTCGCGCCGTGGATGCGCCCTCCTCGCGCCCGGCACCGGCAATGGCAGCCGGGAATCACCGTCGTCATTCCGGAGCGCGATGCGCCCGATCTACTGCAAGAGGCACTGGCGGCGCTGTCCGCTTCACTCTCCCAACTGCCCGAGCCGACCCAGGTGATCGTCGTTGCCAACGGCGCTCCGCGCGTGGTTTACGCGGCCCTGGAGGCCCGTTACCCCTCCGTGGAATTCGTGCACAGTGCACTGCCACTCGGTTTCGTCGCGGCCATCGAGCGCGGGCTGGCCCGCGCACGTCACGACTGGGTGCTGCTCCTCAATAACGACATGAAAATTGCGGAGGGTGCCGTTGCCGCACTCTGCAAAATGCGCGCGCCGGATGTGTTCGCCATCGGTGCCCAGATATTCCAGCAGAGCGCCTCGGGTCGTCGCGAGGAAACGGGCTTCACCGACTGGTATATCGACGGCAACGGGGTCCATCTCTTCCACGCGCCACCGGACCATGCCGCCGCGGTGCCCCAGCTTTGCGCGAGCGGAGGCGCGGCGTTGTTTCGCACCGAGCCGTTGCAGCATTACCTGGCGGCGAGCCACGCGTACGATCCCTTTTATTGGGAAGACGCGGAGTGGAGCGTGCGCGCCTGGCGCGATGGCTGGCGGGTGCTGTTTGCCCCGGATGCGCACGCCATCCACCGGCATCGGGCCACCACGTCGCGCTTCTACGAACCGGCAGAGCTCGAGCGCATCATCGAGCGCAACCGGTTGTTGTTCGATACGCGGCATGGCATTACCCCGGAACCCCGGGCGATGCTCATGATTCGCATCTGCGATTTGCCATACCGCAGCCAGCGCGAGCTGGCCCGGATGCGCGTGGCCGTCGGGGTGTTCCGACAACGCGCGCAGTCCCGCCGGGAGCCGCAACCCATGCCTGCGCCGGTGCTGTGGAACCGGAACCGGGCGTTCTCGACGCTGGCAGCGGCGTCCTACAGCTATCGCCTGCGCACGACGCAGGGCAGCGTGCGACCCAAGCTGCTGGTCGTGACGCCGTTCGCGGTGTTTCCTGCCCGCCACGGTGGCGCGCGCCGTGTCGCCGAATTACTGCATGCGTTGCGTCGGGATCACGACATCATCCTGGTATCCGACGAGGCGGGGCTCTATGACGCGCGCAGCTTCGCTTTCTTCAGCGACCTTTGCGATATCCGGCTGGTCGAGCGCGAAGATGCCGGCATCGTGGGCACCTCATCGGCCGTCGAGGCGCGGATGCGAGATCACCTTCATGGCGAGCTTCAGCGCGCGGTCGCGGGCGCCATTGCCGATCACCGCCCCGCACTGATACAGGTCGAATATGCGGAGCTGGCGGGACTGGTCCGGATGCGCACCGACGAGCAGCGCTGGATCCTCGGCCTGCACGATGCCTTCGGACCGGGTGATTTCTCCAGCCGGGAAGCGTTCGCGTGTTTCGAGCGCCAGACGCTGGCCGCGTACGACGCCGTTACCGTCTGCTCCGACGAGGACGCGGGCCTCGTGCGCCATCCCCATGTCGTACGCGTTCCCAACGGCAGTGTCGTGCCGCTCGGCGCGTACACGCCATCCGCATCGCTGCAACTATTGTTCATCGGACCGTTCCGGTACGAACCCAACCTCGATGGCATCCTCGAATTCCTCAAAGTGTCCTATCCCACCATCCGCGTCGCCGTCCCCGGGGTGGCGCTGCTCATTCTCTGTGGCGATGAAGGCGTCGCGATCGCGCCATCGGAGCCCGCATTTTTGCAGCCGGGTGTATGCCTGGTCGGCCATCGCGATGACGTGCCTTCACTTCTTGCCGCCTCCGCACTCACCATCAATCCGCTGCGGGGTATTCGCGGCTCGGCGGTGAAGCTCGTTGAATCATTGACGGCCGGGCGCGTGTGCGTCAGCACCGAAGAGGGCGCGCGCGGCTTTGGCGGGGCGGATTTGAGCGGGCTCGTCACGGTGCGCGACGTGGCTGCCATGGCGGAGCCGATCATCCGCCTGCTGAGCGATGCGACGGAGCGACACCGGCGCGAAACGCCCGTTACCGAGCGCTTGCGCGGTTTTCAATGGGAGAGCTGCGCGGAGTTGCAGCGCCGATTGTACGCATCCTTGCTGCGCGCACCGTCGCCCTCGTCCGCACCCGCCCATGCCGGATAATTACGACCGCATTGCTAAGTTTTACGACGTCGACATGGGCCGCAACATGGCGTTCGACGATGTCGGTTTCTACGCCCGGCTCGCCAAGGCGGATGGCGGTCGCCTGCTCGAGCTCGGCTGCGGCAACGGCCGCATCCTGCTCGAGTTACTGGCGCAGGGGGTGGAAGCAGTCGGCATCGATGCCTCGGCCGGCATGCTCGCGCACGCCCAGCGCAAAGCGGCGGCGCGCGCCCTGGCCAATCCACCGGTGTGCCGCATGAATGTGCGCGCGCTGGCGTTCCGAGCCGCCTTCGGTACCGTGCTCTGCCCGTATTCGCTGCTTACCTATCTCACCAGCGATGCCGAGCTCGACCGGCTGCTTGCGGGTGTCCGCCACGCGCTGTTGCCTTCGGGCCGACTGGTGATCGATGTGTTCGTCCCGCGACCCCTCGCGGCGTCGACGGAATTCCGGCTGGATTACCGGCGCCCCTTCGACGGCGGCGAGCTTTGGCGCTGGAAGCGCATCACGGCGATCTCGGCGACGTTGAACCGCATCGAGCGGCGCTATCAGGTGCGCGCCGCCGATGGGGCCCTGGTCGAAGAGATCGATGTCGCGGAGGACATTCGACCTTATACCCACGCAATGCTGGAAGAACGGCTGCCGGCAGCGGGCTTCGCCATCGACCGCATCTGGTGGGACTATGCGGAGACTCCGCGCCCGCCCGACCCGCAATTTCTCACCGTCAGCGCACGGCACCGGACCTAGCCTGTACCGCCTACCGTAAGGCCGTCGATCCTGAGGGTGGGCTGGCCCACGCCGACGGGCACGCTCTGCCCGTCCTTGCCGCACGTGCCAACCCCTGGATCAAGGGCCAGATCGTTGCCGATCATCGACACCCGCGTCAGCGCATCCGGGCCATTGCCGATCAGGGTGGCCCCTTTCACCGGGTAGGCGAGCTTGCCGTCTTCGATCTTCCACGCCTCGGCCGCGGAAAACACGAACTTGCCGCTGGTGATGTCCACCGAGCCGCCGCCGAAATTGACGGCATACAGGCCGCTCTTCACCGAGGCAATGATCTCCGCAGGGTCGTGATTGCCGGCCAGCATGACCGTGTTGGTCATCCGCGGCATCGGCAGATGCGCAAACGACTCGCGCCGGCCATTGCCGGTCGGGGTAACATTCATGAGCGACGCATTCAGGCGATCCTGCATGTAACCCTCGAGGATCCCGTCCTCGATCAGCACCGTGCGTTGCGTGGGATTGCCTTCGTCGTCGATGTTGAGGGAGCCGCGTCGCCGCTCGATGGTGCCGTCATCGATGACCGTCACGCCGGCGGCCGCCACGCGCTCGCCGATCCGTCCCGCGAAGGCACTCGTTCCCTTGCGGTTGAAATCGCCTTCGAGGCCATGGCCGATGGCCTCGTGCAACAGAATGCCAGGCCAGCCGTTGCCCAGAACAACGGTCATGCTACCGGCCGGCGCACCGCGCGCGCCAAGATTGAGCAACGCCTGATCGACCGCCTTCGCCGCGTAGTCTTCGACCAGCGCCTCGGTGAAAAAAGCGTAATCCGACCGGCCCCCGCCACCGGCGGAGCCTTGCTCGCGGCGGCCGTTTTCCTCCACGATCACATGCAGGGACAAGCGGACCAGCGGACGCACGTCGGCGGCCATCAACCCGTCGCTTCGTGCGACCAAAATCGCTTCGTATTCGCCGGCGAGCGACGCCATGACCTGCACCACACGGGGGTCGCGCGCCCGGGCGCACCGCTCGAGGCGTTCGAGCAACGCCACTTTCTGGGCGTCGGCCAGCGACAGCAGCGGGTCTTCCGGCGCGTAGAGTGCGCGCGCGGCCCCGACACGGTCGAGCGCTGCGACCGCCGATTGGCCTTGGCGGCCGATGGCCCGGGTCGCCATCGCGGCTTCATTGAGCGCCTTGCGGGTGATGTCGTCCGAGTAGGCGAAAGCCTGCTTCTCGCCGTTGACTGCGCGCACGCCCACGCCGCTGTCGATATTGAAGGCGCCCGACTTGACGATGCCTTCTTCGAGACTCCAGCTTTCCACGCGCGAGTACTGGAAGTAGAGATCGGCGAAATCGACCTCGTGGGTATGAATCGACGCCAGCACCTGGCCAAGCGATGCCGGATCGAGTCCGGCCGGCTCGAGCAGCAAGCGGCTCGCCTGCGCGAGCAGGGCACCATTGACAGCGGGAAGGGAGAGATCGGTCACGGAAATCCTTGGCAGAAGATGTCTACCCCGTATGCGGCCGGGGGGGCACAACGCAAAGAGGCTATTGTCGGCGGTCAGGCCCGGATGCAGCAAGCGCCGCCTTCGCCGGTGCTCAATCGACACGCTGGACAGCGGTTCGGCCGAGGTAGGTCGCCGCCACCCGCGGATCGGCCGACAACGATGCACTGGCGCCCTCGGTGGCGACTTCGCCGGTTTCCAGCACATACCCGTAGTCCGACACCTGCAACGCTGCGCGAGCGTTCTGCTCGATCAGCAGGATCGACACGCCGGTTGCCCGCAATGCCGCGATGATGCTGAAAATCTCGCGCACGATGAGCGGCGCCAATCCCAGCGAAGGCTCGTCGAGCATCAAGAGCCGCGGTCGGCCCATCAGCGCCCTTCCCATCGCCAGCATTTGCCGCTCGCCCCCGGACAGCGTGCCGGCCAGTTGGCCGCTCCGCTCGGAAAGACGCGGAAAGCGTCCGTAGACTTCCTGCAGCGTGGCGCGCCAGCTCCGGTCGTTGCGCCGTGCACGCGCAAACGCGCCCAGCTCCAGATTGTCGGCCACACTCATCGAGGCGAAGAGCTCGCGTCGCTCCGGCACCAGAATAAGTCCCTGTTGCACGCGCCGTTCGACGGGCGCCCGGCCCGCGTCCTCGCCCATGTAGCGCAACGTCCCGCGCGCCGGAAGCAGGCCCATGATGGCGCCCAGCAAGGTGGTCTTCCCGGCCCCATTGGGACCGATGACAGAAACGATGGAGCCCGGAGGCACCTGCAGCGAAATCCCTTGCACCGCCTCGACTTTACCGTAGGCGACGTGAAGATCATGGACTTCGAGCAGGAGGTCCGCGCGGGTGGGCGACGCGGCGCCGCCGCCGTCGTGCCCCGCGATGCTCATGCCACGCCTCCGAGATAGGCATTCTGCACGGCGGGATTGCGCTGAATGTCCCCGGGCGCGCCTTCTGCCAACTTTTCGCCGAAGTGCATCACCACCAGGCGGTCGGTCACCCCCATCACGAAATCCATGTCGTGCTCGACCAGGAGCACGGTCATACCCGCCGACTGAAGATCGCGCAGCAAGGTGGCGAGCTCCTGCTTTTCAAGGAACCGCAATCCGGCCGCGGGCTCGTCGAGGAACAGCAGCACCGGATCGGCGGCAAGCGCGCGCGCAATCTCGACGATGCGTTGCTTGCCCAGCGGCAGGTTGCCCGCCGGCTCCTGCCAATACGTTTCGAGCCCGACGCGCCTGATCGCCTCGAGGGCAGCTGCGCGAGCGCGGTTTTCTTCGGCGCGATCAAGCCATAGCGCTGCCCTCAGGACGCCGGAGCGCCCGCGCAGGTAGGCACCCAGCGCAACGTTATCCAGCACACTCATCCGGGCAACGAGCTTTACGTGCTGAAAGGTACGGCCGATCCCCAGCCGGGCGATGGCATACGGTGTCAGGTTGCCGATCGACTGTCCGCCAAAGCAAATCGAGCCGGCCGTCAGCGGTAGTGCGCCGGAAATGAGATTGAACATCGTGCTCTTGCCGGCGCCGTTGGGCCCGATGAGCCCCAGGATCTCGCCCTCGCGGATCGCGAACGTAAGATCAGCGACGGCAACCAGGCCGCCGAAATGCTTGCGCACTGCATCGACCTGCAGCAATGCACCGCCGCCCGCCATGGCCGGGCGCACCGGCAGCGGAGTCGCGGCCCGCACCGGCCTCGCCGTCGCCGCGGGCAAAAGACGCGCAAGCAACGGCCACACGCCCTCGCGCGACCATTGCAGCAACAACACCATCAACACTCCGAACACCACGATCTCGAAGTTGCCGCTCTTGCCCAGAAGGGCGGGCAGGACATCTTGCAGGACTTGTTTCGCCAGGGTGATGATCGAGGCGCCAACCACCGCTCCCCACACGCTGCCCGCACCGCCCACCACGGCCATGAAGAGGTACTCGATACCTTGATTGATGCCGAAGGGCGTGGGGTTCACGAAACGCTGCAGGTGCGCATAAAGCCAGCCGGAGATGCACGCGAGCAACGCCGCGTAGAGGAATACGATGATCTTGAGCCGCGCGGCATCCACGCCGAACGCTTCGGCCATTTCGAGTTGTCCCTTGAGCGCGCGAATGGCACGCCCGGGCCGGGAATCGAGCACATTGTGAGTGGCCCACAGGGCCGCAAGTGCGATGCCCCAGATCAGGAAATAAAGGTAGCGCTCATTGCGCAACTCGATGCCGAACAAATGCAGCGCGGGAATGCCCGTGATGCCGGTGTGTCCGCCGAGGTAATCGAGGTTGCCGAACAGGAAATAAAGGCTGATGCCCCAGGCGATCGTCGCCAGCGGCAGGTAATGTCCTTTCATCCGCAGGG
>JBDUCE010000074.1:0-8696 GCA_040003635.1 Betaproteobacteria bacterium | reverse complement strand
CCGCCAAAGCTGTGGAAAGTATCGGCGCGGGCGTGAATCTCCGTGGCGACTTCGTCCATGCCGGGCCAGAGGTGATAGATGAACACCTCGAAGCGATCGCGCGGAAGCGCGGTGATCCAGCTCCGGAAATAGCGGCCCACGGTGCCCACGTGCAGGAACGCGGAGGCGAAACCGATCCGTACGCGGCGGCGTGATCCTGGCAATCGCACAATGGCGCCGTGCCACTGTGGCGCCCCCGCCGCGATCGCCTGATGAACGATCCGGGCGTAGCGCGCCTGCAACGCGCGGTCATCGCGCCCTTGGTAGGCCAGGAAAAAGTTGGTCCAGCGCAGCCCGTCGATCAACTGGTTTGAAGTGAGACCTTCGAGCGCCTTTGGCAATGCGCTTTCGAGCGCGGCGAGCCCTTGCGTGAAGCGCTCGCGCGCCGCATCCACCTCATTGGCATCCGCATACACCATCGGCAACGCGAGGTGCATCCCGAAAAGCGCCCGGAGCTCCCGCCGATCGAGGCCATAGGAATGACCATAAGCCTCACGCGCACGCTCGGGCTCCCCGCGTTCTCCCAGTACTACGCCCAGATGGAACCACTCCTGCGCACTTTCCTTGGGCGCCGCCTGGATAGCGCGCCAGTAAAGCTGTGCCGACTCGTCCAGAAAGCCACGCTCGCGCAGCAAGCCCGCGAGCAGCACCAGCAAGGGACGATAGGGTGCCTTCGAGGGCGAGCGCGCGAGCGCGTCCCGCAGCAGCGCCTCGGCGCGCTCGACTTCGCTGGCGTCGCGCAGCGACTTGGCCAGGTTGGCGACAGCGAGCCAGTAATCCGGTTTCAGTGCAACCGCTCTTTCGAATGCCTTCCCGGCCTCGGGAAGGCGTGCGAGCCTTCGCAGCGCGTTGCCGAGATTGTTCCAGGCGCGTGCGTGCGCGGGATCGAGACGTACGGCTTCGCCAAACGACGCGATCGCGGCGAGCGCGTCCCCGCCCTCGCCCTGCAGCACGCCCCGATAAAACCATGCCTGGATGAACGCCGGCTTCAACGCGACCGCCCGATCGAGGCTGGCGAGGGCGCCTGGCTTGTCGCCTGCCGCTTCCTCCAACTCGGCGGTCAGGTAATGCGCCATCGGATCGTCCGGGCGGAGCGCAATCGACATCCGCGCGTGACGCAACCCTAGCGCGGGATCCCCTGCCTGCTGGGCACAGGCTGCGAGCAGTAGGTATGAATCCGCACGGTTCCCATCGCTGGCATTGGTGCCGAGCACGGCTTCGCCTTCACGGCGCGCTTCCTCGACATCACCGGCAGCGAGCCGTTGCCGGGCACGCGCAAGTCTTGCCGCCGGCGTGGTCACCGGCTTGCCTGTGCCGCGAGGGCTTCGGGACAGCGTTGCGCCAGTGCTGCGATGTAGGCAGCCTCCAGGTGGCGGGCGTGGCTCGTCATGTCGGTCAGCGGGGAGCCCGGAAGCCGCTCGCGAATACTGCGCCGGACCTCGCGCATGAATACCGGATCATCGGCGAGTCGCACGGCGAGCTCGACATACTGCGGCCCATTCATCGCGACCGTCTGCAGCACGCCGAGATTGGCGAGGATGCTATACGACGTGCGTTCGCCGTGTTTACGCCCGCACAGGGTCACCACCGGCACGCCCATGTCCAGCGCTTCGAGCGTGCCGTTGACGCCGCCGAACGGCATGGGATCGAGCACGAAGTCGACCAGCGCGTACCGCGCCTGGTTTTCTGCGTCGTCGCGGCCTTGCGGCAGCAGCAGGAGGCGCTCACGGGGGATGCCGGCGGTATCCGCCAAACGGAGGAACGAGCTCCCCAACGCCGGGTTGAGCGGAGAGATCGCGAGTCGCGCCTGGGGCACCCGCTGCAATACCTCGGTCCACAATCGCAGGCAGCGCCGCGAGAGTTTCATCGGTGCCACGAACGCACCGATGACGACCGCATCGGCCGCAATTCCCAGACGCTCGCGGTGGAAACGATGCACGGGCGCCGGGGCCACGTGGCGAAAGGGATACACGCATCCGGCCATCGGCAGCAGCGTCTCGATCATGTGCTCCTGATTGCCCGGCACGTCGGCGAAGTTGTCCGTCAACTTGAAGTCGATGGCGGAAAGGCCGACGGCTCCCGCGCTCGCCACATGGGTCAGCTGCACGCGGGCGGGCTTTCGCGCCAGAATGCCCGGCTTCGCGCCCTTGGTATGGGTCGACAGATCGACCAGCAGATCGATATCGTCGGCGGCAATTCGCTCCGCAGCCTGTCTTTCGGGACGATGCGCCAGCGGGACGAAATGATCGGCGAGCTCGCGGAATCTTGCCGTCCAGTCATCGCTCGCCGCGCCAAGGTTGTAGAAAAAGAGCTCGAAGCGCGTGCGGTCATGATGCTGCACCGCCTGCCAGATCATCTTGCCCATCACGTGATTACGCAGATCCGCCGAAAGATAGCCGATGCGTAGCCGACCCGGCCGGCGCGTCTGTGGGCGGGGCACCGGAGCGCCGTAAACGCCGGTGGCAGCCGCATCGTAGGTTCGCGCGAACCGGTGCAGGATCTCCGGCTCGATGTCGAAAAAAAGCAGCAGATATTGGAGCTCCTCCAGCGACTCGGCGAGCTCGGCATCGTTGCGTGCCGCAAAGCGCTCATTGCGCAGGCCATCGAGATAGTGATCGAGGCGCTCGAAGTCGCCCCAGTGCTGGCACACTTCCAGCGCTTGCACCGCGAGCAGGAGCGAGGAGGGACAGTTCGCCTCGAATCGCTCGAAGCTCGCCTTCCACGCGTCTATCCGACCGGCCGCAAAAAGCACGTTGCCGAGGTTCCTGTAGGCAATTGCGTGGCGGGGATTATCGCGCAGGACTTGGCGGTAGGCGGCAATTGCGGCGTCGACATTCCCCTGTTCGGTGAAGAGGACGCCAAGATTGAAATCGGCGGCCGTCAAATCGGGGCGGAAAGCGAGGGCCCGCTGATAGGCGCGGGCGGCATCGGCATGCCGGCGTTGCATCTGCAGCGCCACGCCGTGGTTGTAATGCGTTTCGCCGTCGGTCATATCGAGCAGCAGCGCCTGCTCGAAAATTGCGGCAGCGGCCTGCCCATCGCCGCGCGCCAAGTGCGTGAGGCCGAATACCCGCCACAGCGCTACGAACGCGTGAGCACTGCCGAGATGGCTTTCGACCAGTTGCACCGCCAGGTCCGCGCGCCCGCAGTCGATCGCTGCCTGCGCCGCCGCCACCCTTGCGTCGAGGTACAGGGGCGCGGCATCCGACGCTGCGAGGAAATCCGCCAGCGCGCCTTCGAGCTCACCGACGTCGCGGCGGAGCGTACCGCGCAAGAGCAGCGTCGGCGCATGAGTGGGTTGCCACCGAAGCACTTCGTCGTAGCGCGCAGCGGCTTGCACATGCTCGCCGGCCTGATGCAGCCGAACCGCATCGTTGAGCAGTGCCGCGAGCTCGTGCGCGGCCGGCATTGCGGCATCGATCCCGGACTCGGCGGCGCGTGGCGGCAACTGCGCCTCGAGCGCCGCGAGGGTGGCCAACGCCATGTCCACCAGCGGCACCGGCGCCGATGCGGCCATCGCGGCAGTCGTGATCAATGTGCGGGCGGGCCGCTGTGCCAGCACGGGCCCCGTGGACGCCGCCAGCCCCGCCAGATCGACCAACATGTCGGCGTCGAGCGCCGCGAGACGCCGCGCGTCGCCGACATCGGGGAACTCGGAGAGCGCTATGACTCGCGTTGTCGCACCGTTGACAGACAGCGACGACAGGTCAGTGTCCGCTGCATTGCCTATGATCGCGAGGAACATCTCGCACCGCGCCCGGGCAGCGTTGCTGAGTGCGCCTTCGAGTCTCGCGAGCGCCGCGAGTGCTTCGGATGCCGCGACCAGCACCAGCACTCGCCACCGCGAACCAGGCGTGCGCCGTGGCCAGGGCAAGGGCACCGGCGACGAAAACGCTGCCAGGCAGATTTCTGCATAGCGCTGGGCGAGGCCGCTCGCGGCAACAGGGGACGCGGTCGACGCCACCAGCGTGAGGCGCCGCACCGCGTCATGCTCGGAGGCGCCGTAGGGCCGCTGTACCGCGAGCCCCCAATCGAATGCGATGCCGCCATCGTCGCGCGCTTCGGCAATGAGCGCCAGCAGCAGCGCCGGCATCGCCGTGGCAACATCGTCGCGCTGGGCGAACGCGGAGATGGTGCGGACCAGGCGCGCCCGCAGCGTTGCATCGCGACACCGGTCGATCATCGCGGCGAGCGGCCCGGCCAGGGAGGGAACCGTGACAAGACCGGGCTCCCGCTCGAGCGCTTCCTCGATGCAGGCGACCGATGCCTGTGCGGCGCTGCCTCCATTTTCTTCCTCCGCCCCTCGCAGGCGCGCAGTGCCGAGGATGAGCAGGGCTCGCGGGGTGCGCAATGACAACGCGCTGGCGCGCTCCGCTGCCGTTTCGGCCTGTGTGAAATCGCCCACTGCCAGGCATGCTTCGGAAAGGGCCAAATGGGCCGCGAGGCCATCCGGCCCCACGCTGACAGCATCGCGCCACGCGCCAATAGCCTGAGACATCCGTCCGAGCTGCCACAACACCTCGCCGAGATGAAAATGCGCGTCGGCGCCTTGCGGATGTCCACGCACGGCGCGCCGGTAACACAGCATTGCATCGACGGGACGCGCTTCGGCCTGGTGAGCACGGCCCAGCTCAAGCCAGTGCGCGTAATCGTCGCGGGTCATGGACGCAGGCGTGCCTTCAGGCTGTCTCGTACCGGGGATGGCGTCAGGTCGCGGAGGACCCGCCCCAGCCGCGTACAGCGAATGCGCAAGGCCATTCGCAAAAGGGACGCCGACACCCACCCTGTTGCGGACGATGGCACGTGATCACGTGCGATCACCGTGGCGGTTCCATGGGCGAGCGCCGCGCCCGGCGAGGGATACCACAGCTTGTAGCCCAGGGCATCGCGAAGGCGCGAGGGCTCGAGCGGCGCAAACGCGGCAAGCGCCTCCGGCGGCGCGATGACGCGCTCGTACACCGCAAGCGTGTCATGGGCCATCGCGGCAAGGGAGGTTTGCGCCACCTGACCAGCGCGCTCGGCCGCTGCCGCCAGCGCGGGTCGTGATGACGGCGCCAGTCGCTCCAGCACTCCTTGAAGCATCCCTGCCTCGCTTCGCCATTGCGCTTCCGACCACAGCCAGCCCGCGGCGGTCGATTGCACGCGCTCCGCGAGTGCGCCGATGGGCGGCACGATGACGGGACGTCCGGCTGCCCACGCCTCCGACAGGGTGAAGCTGAAGGTCTCGGGGCCGGCAGAAGGGAACATGACCAGCCGCACGCGATAGTGATCGAGCAGATCCGGAAGATCGCGCGAGAGGTAGTGGCCGTGGATGATCCAGCGCGCATCCTCGCTCTGCCACGGGCTGTGTTGCCGATCGAGGTATCCGATCAGCACAAAACGCACGTTGGCGTCCTGCTCACGCGCGAGATCGACCATGCGTTCGAGCCGGCGCGCGCCTTTGTCGGGCCCTATTGCACCCAGCACCGCCACCGTCGGCATGTCATCGGCGGGCAGCAGGACCGCCATGCGCGGCTGCCGCGGTGTTGCGCAACGCGACGCAGCGGGGCTCTCGTCGCCCGGTGTCTGCGATGCCCAGACGCCCGGCGCACCATGCGGAATTACGTCGACGCGGGTTCCGGGGAAATATCGCTTGAGCTCCGTCGCGGCCCACTGCGAGGGCGCGATGACGAACGCCGCGCCCTCGAGCAACCGGCCGTGGCGAGTGCGCCAGTCGACGATGTCCACATGGGCGAACGCCGGCTGCGCCTTCAGGCACGCATTGCAGCGCACCGGGTCGGTCTCGCCGCCGCAGTAGGTTCCGTCCGCGGTCAGAAAGGTGATGGTCGGGCTGGCGAAGTTGATATCGTGCACGGTGTACCCATACGGCAACCGCAGCGCCTGTACCGCACTCATCAGCCCTTCGCGGCAGCCCGAGATGTTGTGCAGGTGCAGAAGCTCGATGCGAAAGCTCGCGCAGATGCCCTGCACGAATCCAGGCCAGGTCTCGCCGGGCAAGCGGTTGAGCTCGAAGACGCGAACATCGCCGCGGGCGACATGCTCCTCGAGCTGCCATCGGTCTCCCACCGCGATCGCGAGATAGTGGCGGTAGTTCCGGCGGGAAGCGTCGATGAGGGCGCGCACATGGTGCTCGGTCCCCCCGCCGTGCCCGTGGATGACGTGCAGCACGCCGCGCCGCGCGAGCGCATGGGCACGCCGCTGCGCGAGTGCCGCTTCACGCAGCGGCCGCAGCGGATCGGCCGCGATGTAAGCCCCCACCATGGGCTCGTAATGCGGATGCCGCGCGGTGAGCAGCGCCAGGTTGCGAACGCCCAAGTCCGCCTTGCGGCCCTGGAAGGAGCGGGCGCCCAGATGCAGCACGAAGGCGTCGTCGCAGAGCACATTGCGATAACCGACGGCGAATCCGCGCTGGCAAAAGTCGTTCTCCTCGCCGTACCCCAGGCCGAACGCCGGGTCGAATACCCCGATGGCATCGATCAGCGCACGTCTGACGTACATGCAGAAACCAACGCCGGTGGGCAAATCCGGATACGTCGGAACGGCAGCCTGCGCGAGCGCCGCGCGCACCGGCTCCGGATCATCGCTCTCCGGCCATGGATTGTTCTCGCAAAAACGGGGAAACGAACAGATCTCCGCATTGTTGGAAAATGGCGTGATGGTGCCGAACGACGGATTGGAAGCGGCGCAGCGCGCCATGGCCGTGAGCCATCCGCGCGTTACCACGGTGTCGGAATTGAGCAGCACCACGTCGGCGCGCGAAAGCTGCATCCCGCGGTTCGCGGTTCCCGTGAAGCCGAGGTTCGCGTCATTGCGCAGCAGCATGAGATGCGGCAGGTTGCGCGTCGCCAGCCGTGCAAAAAAAGAGGCGATCGCGGGATCGGGCGAGGCATCATCGATGAGGATCAGCCGATAGGGCCGGTCGGTGTGGGCAAGCACGCTGTCGACGCAACGGACCAGATCGGCAGCCGCGTCATAAACGGGAACGATCACGTCGATCGCATCGTGCTCGAAGGTGCCTACCCGTGTCATCGTATCAACGAGCACTCAGCGGCCACTGCGGCGTTGCCACCACGTCCGTGCCCGCAGCCACGGCAGCTGCAGCCACCACCGCAGAGTCTGGCGATAGCCGATGATGCGCTCCTGGGCCGCCAGCGCTGCTTCGAGGTTGTCCTTCTCCTGCTCGAGCGCCCGCAGCTCCGACTCCGCGTGCGCAAGGACTTTGGCACGGGCGGCCTGCTCTTCATGCATCGATACCAGCTCTTTGCGCGTGGCTGACAACGCGCCCTCGTGCGACTCGCGCACCGCATTGGATGCGAGAAGCTGCGTATCCCGCTCCGCCACGACGCGCTCATGAAACGCGAGGAGTTCCTCGAGATGCCGCACGTGCGCCGCCTGTTCGGTCAATGCAGTGTCGCGGGCGCGCAAAAGACCATCCAGGCGCAACTCTTCCGCGACGGCGGCCTCCGCTCTTCGCAACTCGCTGTCGTCGCGGTCGGTAAAAAGCGATATCCGCGGCTGGGGCGCCGGCAAGGCGGCGCGCGTTCTGGCCGCGACAACGATGTAGTAGAGGCCGTCCGGAGCCTCCGCCGGCACCACCGTGCGACCGTCGCCGCACCAGGTCTCGACGTCGTTGCCCGGCGCCTCGCTCCACACGGCCGAGGCGAGCAGCGGCACCTGGTGATACCACTGGTGCTCCCCGAACGCCTCCTCCAGGAGATGGGACAGGTCCTCACGGTATAGCTCGTGGAGGTGGAAAGGATTGCGGTAATCACGGGCGTCGCTGTAACGCAGGCGGTTGGGCGATGACAGCACGAGCACGCCCCGCGCGGTAAGCACCCGCGCAAATTCGGACAGCATCCGGGGCTGATCCGCGGCGGGCAAGTGCTCGATGGTCTCGAACGACACGACCACGTCGACACTGGCGTCGGGCAGCGGCAGCGCAGTCACCGACGCGCTTTCGAAGCGCAGGTTTGGCATCGCGCCATAGACCTCGCGGGCATGACGCACCGCATCGGCGTCGATGTCGATGCCCACTGCGCTCTGCGCGGCTTGGGCGAGGAAGGCAGTGCCGTAACCCTCGCCGCAGGCTGCATCCAGCACGTTGCGACCCCGCGCAAACCTCAGTGCGAAGGCATAGCGATGCCAGTGCTCGTAGGCAATCGCACCGGGCGCGCCAGGCAGAAACCGCTCACCGGTAAATTCGAGCTCGGCTGGCATCGGCGATGGTTGATGTGAAAAAGGACGGCGCGCATTCGCGGCTTGCGCGACACGCCATTGCAAGACGTGATTTTAACCCGACACCGCTTCGGCGGCTGGACGGCCCGCCGTTGCCATTCAGCGCCGCGTCGCGTCGGCCGAGTGCCGGTCTGCGACGCCGGTCGCGCTCGTCCAGCGATGCTCCAGGCGCACCATTCCCAGCTCGCGCGTCTCGCCGGTCACGATAAGCGCGCGCTCGACATTGTCGAAAAGCCGCACGCCCTCCGGATCGAGCGCGTGGGCGCGCACGAAATACTTGCCGGGCAAGAGGGCAAGGCCGGGGAGGAAGAGCGCATAGGAAAAACGGTTCGCATCGATGGGCTGCAACACCGCGCCCTCCATGTCGGTGGCCACGCCATACACGGGCGTGCCGTCGGCGCGGACAATGCCCAGCAGGACCA
>JBDUCE010000464.1:0-2599 GCA_040003635.1 Betaproteobacteria bacterium | reverse complement strand
TCGGCGATTCGTTCGTCTACATCCTGTTCGAGGACGGCACCGACCCCTATTGGGCACGTTCGCGCGTGCTCGAGTATCTGAACCAGGTGCAGTCACGCCTGCCGCCGCAGGCCAAGGCATCGCTCGGCCCGGATGCCACCGGCGTCGGCTGGGTCTACGAATACGCGCTGATCGACCGCACGGGAAAGATGGACCTGTCGCAACTGCGCGCGCTGCAGGACTGGTTCCTCAAATACGAGTTGAAGACGGTGCCCAACGTGTCGGAAGTCGCGAGCATCGGCGGCATGGTCCGCCAGTATCAGATCGTGCTCGATCCCGACCGGATGCGCGCTTACAACATTCCCCAGTCGAAAGTGATCGATGCGGTACAGAAGGCCAACCAGGAGACCGGCGGCTCGGTGCTGGAGCTGGGCGAGGCCGAGTACATGGTCCGCGCTTCCGGTTATCTGCAGTCGCTCGACGATTTCCGCGCCGTTCCACTGATGACCACGGAGGCCGGCATTGCGGTGCGCCTGGGCGATGTCGCGCGCGTGCAGGTCGGCCCGGAAATGCGCCGCGGCATCGCCGAGCTGAACGGCGAGGGCGAAGTGGCCGGCGGGGTCATTGTCATGCGCTCGGGCAAGAACGCGCTGGAGACCATCGGCGCGGTCAAGGCGAAGCTCGCGAAACTCAAGACCAGCCTGCCGCCGGGAGTGGAGATCATCCCGACCTATGACCGCTCGAGTCTTATCAAGCGCGCGGTGGACAACCTGCAGCAGAAGCTCATCGAGGAGTTCATCGTCGTGGCGCTGGTATGCGTGGTGTTCCTCTTTCACCTGCGCTCGGCGTTTGTCGCCATCATCTCACTGCCGCTCGGCGTGCTGATGGCGTTCATCGTCATGTACTACCAGGGCGTCAACGCCAACATCATGTCCCTCGGCGGCATCGCGATTGCCATCGGCGCGATGGTCGATGCCGCGGTGGTCATGATCGAAAACGCGCACAAGCACATTGAAGCGTGGCAACACGCGCACCCGAACGAGAAACTGCAAGGCGACGCTCAGTGGCGCGTCATCGGCGATGCCGCCGCGCAGGTCGGGCCGGCGCTCTTCTTTTCGCTGTTGATCATCACCCTGTCGTTCATTCCGGTGTTCACATTGGAAGCGCAGGAAGGGCGGCTGTTTTCGCCGTTGGCTTACACCAAGACCTATGCCATGGCCGTCTCCGCCGGACTCGCGGTGACCCTGATTCCGGTGTTGATGGGCTATCTCATTCGCGGACGGATCCCGGAGGAGCGGAAGAACCCGCTCAATCGCCTGCTGATCGCGCTATACCGGCCACTGCTCGAGGGCGTGTTGCGGATTCCGATGCTGACCCTTGCCGTCGCGCTGCTCCTCGCCGTGGCGACGCTCTGGCCGGCGAGCCGGATCGGCGGTGAATTCATGCCGCCGCTGGATGAGGGTGACCTCCTTTACATGCCATCGGCGTTGCCGGGCATCTCGGCAGGAAAGGTTTCGGAGCTCCTGCAGCAAACCGATCGGTTGATCAAAACGGTGCCCGAAGTCGCGAGCGTGTTCGCCAAGGCGGGCAGGGCTGAAACCGCGACCGATCCGGCGCCGCTGGAGATGTTCGAAACCACGATCCAATTCAAGCCGCAGGACCAGTGGCGGCCCGGCATGACCCCGGAGAAGCTGGTCGAGGAGCTCGATCGCACCGTCAAAGTGCCCGGACTCGCTAACATCTGGGTTCCCCCCATCCGTAACCGCATCGACATGCTAGCCACCGGCATCAAGAGTCCGGTCGGCGTCAAGGTGGCGGGAATGGATTTGCAGGAGATCGACCGCATCACGGCGGAAATCGAGCGCGTGGTCAAGGCGGTGCCGGGCGTCACGTCCGCGTTCGCCGAGCGGCTCACCGGGGGGCGATACATCGACGTGAAGATCGACCGTAACGCCGCGGGGCGCTATGGCCTGAATATCGCCGACGTGCAAAGCGTCGTGTCGGCGGCGATCGGCGGCGACAACATCGGCGAAACGATCGAAGGCCTGCAACGCTTCCCGATCAACGTGCGTTACCCACGGGAAGTCAGGGACTCCGTCGAGAAAATCCGCGATCTCCCGGTGCTGACCGAACGCGGCGCGCAGATCCGCCTGCGCGATGTGGCCGCCATCCGCATCACCGACGGCCCGCCGATGCTGAAGAGCGAAAATGCGCGGCTCTCCGGGTGGATCTATATCGATCTGCATGGCCGCGATCTGAGCTCCGCCGTGCGTGACATGCAGCGTGCGGTGGCGCAGGAAATCAAGCTCCCGGCGGGCTACTCGATCTCGTGGTCCGGCCAGTTCGAATTCCTGGAACGGGCCACCCAGAAGTTGAAGCTCGTAGTGCCGGCCACGCTGATGATCATCTTTGTCCTGCTCTATCTCACCTTCCGGCGCTTCACCGACGCCTTGCTGATCATGGCGACGCTGCCGTTCGCCCTGGTCGGCGGATTCTGGCTGATGTACCTGCTGGGCTACAACATGTCGATCGCTTCCGCCGTGGGTTTCATCGCGCTGGGCGGTGTCGCCTCGGAGATCGGTGTGGTGATGCTGGTGTACGTGAACCAGGCAGCCGCAGC
>JBDUCE010000463.1:0-2603 GCA_040003635.1 Betaproteobacteria bacterium | reverse complement strand
GCCCGGAGATGCGCTCAACCGGATGGCGCTACCCCGTTGCCCATGGCCAGTTCGGCCACGACGCGGCGCACTTCGCTTGGCAGAAATGGTTTCTCGATCACGGAGCGGCCGCTCTGGGATACAAACTCGTGCAATGACGACGCCAGCGTATCCCCCGTCACAAATACGACGCGTCCGGCCTGCCCCGGCCAGCGGTGTTCGATCTCCTGGTAGAGGGCGCGTCCGTCGAGATCGGGCATGCGGATATCCGTGAGAATCACATCGTAATGCTCCGTTGCCATCCGCTCCAACGCTTCGTGCCCGGAGCTGGCGGTCACCACCCGATGCCGCGCGCCGGTCAGGATCTCTGCCAGTGTTTCGCGAATTTCCGCCTCGTCATCGACGATGAGTATCGAACGCTGGCTCGTGCTCGCCTTCCAGGTCGGCCCGGCATCGGCGCCGCCCGCTTTCACCGCGCCGACAGGTAGCGCAATGGTGAACACCGCGCCCCCTTCGCTCGGACAAGCGACCGTGAGCGTGCCGCCATGCGCTTCGACGATGCCAAGACTCACCGCCAAGCCAACCCCCAAGCCGATTCCTGTGGGTTTGGTGGTGAAGTAAGGTTCGAACACCCGCGCCCGAAGGTGTGCCGGAATGCCCGGCCCGTTGTCTGCGACCGTGACGCAGACCACGTCGGCGAGGAAGTCGAAGCAGCTCGTGACCCGTATCCGGCGCGGAACGGGCTGGTCCTGCAAGGATTGTTGCGCGTTGATGATCAAGTTGAGCAACACCTGATGGAGTTGGTCAGCGTCGGCGAGGATGAGCGGAATATGTTTGGAGAGATCCAGCGTCAGTTCGATGCTGCTCGTGCGAATGGCATAGCCGGTGATGTCGAGCGCTGCCGACACGACGTCGTTCATCGCCACCGGACCCCGTACAGGTGGCTGCTGCCGGGCCATGGCGAGGAAGGTTCGCACAATGCGCGCACATCGCTCGGCGGCGGTGCGAATCTTCAGCGCCGCCGCCTGGGTCGCCGAGTCTCCCCGTTCCTCGAGCAACACCGCCCGGGCCACCACTACGGAAAGCGGATTGTTGAGCTCGTGGGCAACGCCGGCCAGCAGCGAGCCCAGCGCCACGAGCTTTTCGCGTTGGTACAACGATTCGCGCTGCCGCGCCAGCTCTTCCGCGGAGCGCTTCTTTTCGGTGATGTCACGAGCGACGGTCAGCACATGAGGCTGTCCTTGATACTGCATCGGGATACCGTGCACTTCGAGCTCCAGTGTCGAGCCATCCTTGCGCACTTCCGTCATTTCCGAGTGGAGCGATTCACCGGCCGCGACCGCGCGGAGAAACTCTCGGTGATACGAGGGACCCGCGTAGCTGCCGGGCGGCAATGCGGAGAACGCGCCGTCGCTATAGCCGTACATCTGCCAAAGGGCAGGATTGGTATCGACGATCTCCCCTGCAGCATTCCACAGCGCCAGTCCATCGATCGATGCGCAGAACATGGAGTGATACTGTTCTTCGCTCGCGCGCAACGCTGCCTCGGCTACTTTGCGGCCGGTAATGTCACGCGCGAGCGCCAGTATTCGATCCTGCCCGCCGATGATTACGCGCTTAATGAACACTTCATGCCAACGCAGGCTGCCATCTTTGCTCTTGCCATGCCATTCGATACGCAGCTGTTCCCCGGCAGCCGCACGGGCGATCAGCCCCATCGCGTCTTGCTGGGTATAGGGGCGCTCGCCCGTACCAAGCGTGCCGATGTCGAGCCGTCGCAACTCCTCGCGGGTGTAGCCAAAGGTCGCGCAAACTTTGGGATTGACATCCACAATGGCACCGGTTTCGACGTCGTGTACGAAAATGGCGTCCTCGGAGGCGTCAAAAATCGCTCGATAGCTTGCCTCCGACACCCGAAGCGCTTCGGCGGACCGTGCCCGCTCGGCAATGTCCTCGCGCAGCCGTGATTGGGTGTCGGCGACTTCGAGTGCCATGGCATCGAAGGCGCGGCCGAGCCGGCCCAGTTCGTCGGTCCCCCGCAGACCGCTGCGGGCCGCGGGATTCCCGGCGGCGAGTTGCTCGGCTGCACGCACCAGTCGCGCGGTGCGCCGAGTCAGCAGGAAGTGAAACACCAGCCACATGGCCAGGGCGAGCGCAATCACCCATCCCGCCCAGTAGAGCGATTGTTGCAGAACCTGTGCGCGTGCTTCCGCTTTGTATCGCTTGAGATCGTAGGCCAGAAACACGCTGCCGGTTCGGGAGGGACGCAGTTCCTCACGCTCACTGCCTATCAGGACGCCCGCATGGCCGAGCAACTCGGTGCCGTTCGAGTCGACGGTCATCCCTGGACGACGTTCGCGAATGGCTTCAGATGCCTGATCGAAATCGAATTGCGGCAACACGTCCCCGATTTGCCGCCCCAGCCACGCACGTCGCGTCGCGGCGATGACCGTGTTCCGGTCATCGGTCAGCGCGGCGAGCGTGACATCGTGGTTGTGCGCCAGCACCGCGATCTCGTGTTGCGCAGCCGTCAGATCGCCCTTGAGCAACAGGTACTCCAGGGTGCTCTGCAAGCGGGACATTTCCTGGGCCAACCGTTTGCGGCTATCTTCCTCCGCCGCGTG
>JBDUCE010000462.1:0-2605 GCA_040003635.1 Betaproteobacteria bacterium | reverse complement strand
GCTTGGGAATCGCGAGCTCGGCTTCATTCTCGATCGGCCCTTCCTGCAGCTCGATATCTGCCATCAGCAGCACCGGCTCCATCGGCGGTGTGGTCGCGACCCGATAGGCACGTACCGCGGATTCGGCAAAGTGCTGCAGCGAGCCGGGCTGATCGTCCCACTTGACGAAGTCGCGCACCATCGTCGCCGCGTCCTGCACGGAGTGATACCACTCGGTGCCGGCCCGTCGCTTGGTGGCATCGACACCATTGCCTGCCACCACGAAGATCGGCACCCGGTCACACCACGCGTTGTACAGTCCCATCGCCGCGTGCTGCAAGCCTACGGTGCCGTGCGCCATCACCATCATCGGCTTGCCGGCTGCCTTGGCGTACCCGTGGGCAATCGACACCGACGACTCTTCATGCAGGCAGGTGATCAGCTCGGGCTTCTTGTTGCCGCCGTAGTTGACGATCGACTCGTGAAGACTCCTGAAGCTCGAGCCCGGATTGGCGGTGACATAGTCGAGATTGAGCGTCTTGATTACGTCGACCATGAAGTCCGACCCCGGTCGACCAATCACGATGTCGCCCGGAAGAGGCTTCGATTTCTTTTCCTTGGCCGGCGCCTTGCCGCCCTCGCGCGAAGCGGCTTCATCCGCAGCCAACGCCGGCGTTGTACCCATGCCGGTCGCCGCCAATCCCGCACCGGCGGCGGCTGCGGTTTTCAGAAAGGCGCGGCGATCGAGGCTGCCGCTCGTGGTGTCATCACTCATAGGTGGTGCTCCCGCATGTTCAGGACGCCCGGGACATCAGGGCGCTTGGCTCAGGAGGTCGATGTCTTTCGCCGCGCGTCCGGGCTTGATCGCGACGAGATAGGCGTGAATGTCGTTCAACTCTTCGTCGCTCACGTATTTCGCCGGGTAGCGTGGCATGTCCTGCCGTGGATGGCGCACCTGTTGCGCGAAGGCTTCGAATGGCCATTGGCTGGGAGCGATCTGCGGCCCCGTGCCGCGCTCGCCGCCCTGACCGACCGTCCCATGGCACGTGAAGCAGTATTTCTCCATGTAGAGTTTCTGGCCGCGTTCGGCTGCGCCGGATGTCGTTTGCGCCAGAACCAAGGCGGCGCTGGCGCAGAGTCCCGCGCCAACCAAGCCCTTGACGGCAGGGAATCGCATTCATTCCTCCTTGGGGAGTCGGGGCCCGCATTTGCGCGGGCGCAGTGGGATAAGCGGGCCGACGTCGATCAAAAGTCGTTGCGCAGGCGCTCACGATAGCGAGTCGCCTGCTTCCAAGTCAACATAGCGGACCAGCGTTCCGCAATGCGGCACGCGCGGTGCGCCGTGGTCTCACTTGTGCGGCGTTCGCCGCGCCGCCACCCACGATCCCGAAAACAGCAGCGCGCTGTTGGCCCAGAAGACGGGATAGACGCCGAACGTACCGAGCGAGCCGAACACCAGCGGCACGGCGATCTGGGTGAGGCGGTTGAAGGTGAGCCGCAGCCCGATCGCCTCACCGATCCGGCCGGGGGGCGCAAAGCGCTGGGTGAGTTGCATCGTCAGCGGCTGGCCGCAACCAAGCGAGAGCCCCATCACGAATGCGACGCCGGCCAGTGCGAACGGATGTGAGGCAAGCGGAAACGCCAGATAGCTGCCACCCGCCAGCAGCAACGCCCAGCGCAGCACCCTCTCATCGCCCACACGCTGCACCAGGCGCGGAAGAAAGAGCCGCACGATGAACGCGGCGGCGGCCTGCATGCTGAGGATGATGCCGATGGTCGACGGCGTGAATCCCAGCGATCGTCCATAAATCGGCATGTAGAAATTGAAAAGATCGAGGCCGGTAAGAATGACCGCGCTGGTCATGAATGCCCGCTTCAAGTCCGGGTTCGCCAGCAGGCGGAGTGCACTGGGCGTTTGCGCACCCACGCCGGGCTGGTGACGCGGCATGGGGATGCGCCGCAGGGCGAGCAATACCAGGGCCGGAATCGCCGCGATCGCTGCCAGGGCACCGTAGGTCGCAAGCTTGCCGGCACCTTCCATCGCGTAGCCGACAAGGAGCGGCCCGATGAATCCCGAGATGGAGCCACCCAGGCTGTACACCGAGAAATTACGGGTGCGCGCCATTCCCTCGCCCAGCGCGCCCACCGTGTATTGCGCGGACACCTGATAGAAGATCGTCGCCGAGCCGATGATGATGGCCGAGACGTACAACCCGGCGAGGTGCGGATAGATCGCCGGCACGAGCAGGCCCGCACTGATGCCCAGGGAGCCCAGCACCATCGGGCGTCGCACGCCGGAGCGATCGCAGACGCGACCCGCGAACAACGCCAACTGCATTGGAAACACCGAATAGAGCGCGATCAGGAGGCCGATGGCCAGCGGACTCGCGCCCAGGTCGATCGCATGCAAGGCCACCAGCATCTTGCTGCCCTTCAAGCCCATTTGGGTCAGGACCGAGAGCGCGACAATCGCGTAAACATTCATGGAGGTGTCAAAATAGCGCGACGACGCGAGTCTGCGCGTCCTCCGCGTTCATTTCCGGTCTCGAATTGGCTCCTCACTCTACCGTGCCCGCTCCCGGGCGCAACGATCCTTGTCCTTGCGGCAGCGGGCGCAAGTTCAAGA
>JBDUCE010000073.1:0-8731 GCA_040003635.1 Betaproteobacteria bacterium | reverse complement strand
CTGTCGAGATTGGTCTTCACCACCATGTCCCAGTTGATCCGGTCCATTTTCTTGAACGTCATGTCGCGGGTGATGCCGGCATTATTGATGAGCACATCCACCGGGCCGACCGCCTTGACCACGGCCCCGACGCAGGCTACGCAACTGTCGTAGTCGGTGACGTCGCAGGGATACGCATGGAACTCGTGGCCCAACTGGCGCATCCCCGTCAGCCACTCCTTGGCTTTGGCATTTCCGGGGGAGTGGGTAGTCACCACGACGTGGCCCAGCGCCGCAAGCTTGAGACAGATCGCTTCGCCGAGACCGCCCATTCCGCCGGTCACGAGTGCTACCCGGGATTTTTCCGCTGCCATGATCTTCTCCTCGTTGAGTTCGGCGCGCTTCCGATTATGTGGGTTCGCACGCGTTGCGCATTGACATGAATGCCTAGCGCTCGACGGCGAGCGCCACTCCCATGCCGCCGCCAATGCACAGCGACGCGAGCCCTTTTTTCGCACCTCGCCGCTGCATCTCGTGCAACAGCGTCACCAGCACGCGGCAGCCGGACGCGCCGATCGGGTGGCCGATGGCGATGGCGCCGCCATTGACGTTGATACGGCTGGTATCCCAGCCCATTTCATTGTTCACGGCGCAGGCCTGTGCGGCAAACGCTTCGTTGATCTCCATGAGGTCGAGATCGGCGGGCTTCCAGCCGGCCTTTTCGAGGCAGCGCCGCGAGGCGGAAACGGGACCCATGCCCATGATCGCGGGATCCACACCGGAAGACGCGAACGCCTTGATGCGCGCCAGCGGCTTCAATCCGAGCTGCTCCGCGCGCGCTGCCGACATCACCAGGACGGCCGCGGCGCCATCGTTGATCCCGGACGCATTCGCGGCGGTGACCGATCCGTCCTTGGCGAATGCGGGCCGCAGCGCCGATACCGACTCGATCGTGGTGCCGGCCTTGACGAATTCATCCTGCCCAAAAGCCAGCGGATCACCTTTGCGCTGCGGGATCATCACCGGCACGATTTCGTCGGTGAAGCGGCCGGCTTTCTGCGCGGCCTCGGCCTTGTTCTGGCTCGCCACCGCAAACGCATCCTGCTCGGCGCGCGAGATTTCATACTTCTTCGCGACGTTCTCGGCCGTCGTGCCCATGTGATACTGGTTGTAGACGTCCCACAGCCCGTCCACGATCATCGAATCCACGAGCTTCGCATCGCCCATGCGAAAGCCGTCGCGCGAGCCCAGCAGCACGTGTGGCGATGCGCTCATGTTTTCCTGGCCGCCGGCGATGATGATGTCCGCGTCGCCGCAGCGTATCGCCTGCGCGGCGAGCATCACCGCCTTGAGGCCCGACCCGCACACTTTGTTGATCGTCATCGCCGGGATGGCGTTGGGAAGTCCCGACTTGATCAACGCCTGGCGGGCGGGATTCTGCCCGCTGCCGGCGGTCAGCACCTGGCCGAGGATGACTTCCGAAATCTGGTCGCCGCGCACCCCACTTTGCGCGAGCAGTGCCTTGATCACGGTGGCCCCCAGATCGGGGGCCTGGGTCTTGGCGAGGGATCCGCCGAATTTGCCGACGGCGGTGCGCAGGGCGTGGGTGATGACGATGTCGTTCATGGGAAAGGTCTCCGGAGGGTCGCCGCCGTCGGTCAAGACGGCTCGAAGGGTGACGATGGTGGCATCTTAGCCCAGGTCGCCCCGGGCGTCGTCGACTCACCCATTGTGGCCGGTGCGGGGAATACTAAGCGGTCGCCTTCACGTAGCTTCCCGGCGCGGGCTCGATGGGCTTGTGGCTTGGGTCTCCCGCAGCCCGCGGGGCGGGTTTCTCTTTTCCGGCATGGTCCGCAAGCCACGTGCCCCAATGGGGCCACCAGCTGCCGGGCACCGATTGCGCGCCGGCGAGCCACGCTTGCGGATCCTCGCCTACGGACGCGCTGGTCCAGTAGTTGCGACGATTCTTCCCGGGTGGATTGATCACACCCGCAATGTGCCCCGATGCGCCCATCACGAAGGTACATTCGCCCCCCACGAGAGAGGTCGTGCGATAGGCCCAGGGCCACGGAACGATATGGTCATCGCGCGAGGCATAGACGTAGGTCGGCACGTCGATGCGTCCCAGGTCGATGGATTCGCCCAGGATCGAGAGCGCACCCGGCTCGCGCAGCCGGTTGTCGAGATACATGTTCTTCAGGTAATACACGTACATCGGGCCGGGCAGGTTGGAAGAATCGCCGTTCCAGTAAAGCAGGTCGAAGGCTGGCGGCGTCTCTCCCTTCAGGTAGTTCTTGACGACGTAATTCCATACCAGCTCGTTGGCGCGAAGGCTTGCAAAGGCCGTCGCGAGCTCGCTCCCGTGAACTCTTTGCCCACGCATCAAAGCGGGCTCGCGCGCGGCAAGGAATTCGCGCGAGACGTATACGCTGATCTCGCCGGGGTCGCTGTAGTCGAGCAGGGTCGTGAGGAACGTTGCACTCGCCACGCTGCGATCGCCGCGCGCCGCGAGGACCGCGAGGGCGCAGCCGAGGAGCGCGCCTCCCACGCAAAACCCGAGCATGTTGACGCGCTCGCTGCGCGTGACGGCCTTGACCACGTCGAGCGCCGCCAGCACGCCCTGCTCGACATAATCCTCCCAGTCGAGATGGCCCAATTCCGCCGGAATGTTGCGCCATGAAATCATGAAGACGGTGTGGCCCTGCGCCACGGCCCAGCGCACGAACGAGTTATCGGGCTGCAGATCGAGGACGTAGTACTTGTTGATGCAAGGTGGAGTGATGAGCAGCGGCACGCTTTTCACGCGCTTGGTGGTAGGGCGGTACTGGATGAGCTCGATCAGCTCGTTGCGATACACGACGTCACCCGGGGTGAGGGCGAGGTTGCGCCCCAGGCCGAACGCCTGCTCGTCGGTCATCGAGATCCGCCCCTTGCGGGCATCGGCGACGAGGTTCTCCAATCCCCGCACCAAGCTTGCGCCGTCGCTCGACAGGGCCTGTTTCCAGACTTCGGGATTGGTGGCCGCGAAGTTCGATGGCGACATCGCATCGACCAGTTGGCGGGTGATGAAACGCACGCGGCGCTGGTCCTGCTCGGAAAGCGGAACAAGGGTCGCGAGTTGCTCCAGATATTCCGTCGTCAGCAGGTAGTGCTGCTTCAACAGTGCGAAATAGGGCAGGGTGCTCCACTCGGGAGCATGGAAGCGGCGATCGCCGGCAGAGGGCTCCGCGATCACGGGTAAGGTCAGGGTCGCGGCAGGGTCCGATAGTACCTGTTGTGCCGCCATCCATAACGCCTGGAATCGCGGTTGATAGCAGGCGATCAGCGCGGTCATGGCCTGCACGTGCGTCGCGAATTCAGGCGGAAGCCGCGCTGCGCAGGCAGAATCATCCGGGGCCGTCAAGGGCGCCGCCGCAGCGCTGCCGGCTCCAGCGTGAGTCCACCAATGGGTCCACTGCGCGCCGAACTCACCCCACGCCGACGCGAGGTCGCGCCAGGCGGGCGCCGGATCGGTGGCAACGTCATTCATGGGGGCGAGCATCGCGCAATTCGCTGATCTGAAACCGTGGCAGCCATGCCGGCGATGCCGTTGAAGATGGTATCGTGCCCCTCGCCGGTATACAACAATCCATCAGATGGGGTTCGACCGAGCGAAGCAAAATTCCCGGTCATCGTTTCCCGATCGTGTTCGATGCATCTGGTGTTCCTGGGCTGGCTGTATGTGATTGGCATGATGGCGATCACCGCTCCGACGCTGTTGCGGGGACTGCTTCTGCTCGTCGTCGGAGTTTTGCCGGTGGTGGCGATCACCGTTTTCTTTGGGCGGCGCGCGCGGGCACAGCAGGCCCGGGGGGCCGAGTCCGAAGCAAAGACAACGCAGTCCCCCACTCGCTTGACTCCATCATTCGAGCAAGCCGTGAACCGTCGCGATGATGGCGATGCCTAGGGCGATCAGCACGAGTTGCTTGGCGGTCTCGAGGGGCTCCGGACGGCGGTGCAGGCTGGGGATGAGATCGGCGACCGCCACGTAAAGAAGGCTCGCCGCTGCAATCGCCAGCACGCTCGGCAACAGCTGCTGCATATCGGCGAGGGAAAAATAGCCGGCGAGGCCGCCGACGAGTGTCGCGAGCCCGGTCGCGACATTGAACGCGAAGGCCTTGCGCCGCCGGTACCCCGAATGCAGCAGCACCGCGAAATCTCCTACCTGCTGCGGAATGGCATGCGCGACGATTGCGACCGTGGTGGCAATCCCCAACGCCGGATTGGCAAGGAACGAGGCCGCGATGACAATGCCGTCGCAAAAATTGTGGACGCTGTTGCCGATGAGGATCATGAGACCCGACCGGCCAAAGTCGTGACCTTCGCCGGCATCCGGCGCGGGACCATGGCTGTGCCCCACCACGGCCGCCTCGTCGTCCCCCGCCTCGCCGTGGTTGTCGTGGCTGTGCCGCCAGAGCACCAGCTTTTCGAGCAGGAAAAAAGCCAGCAGGCCGGCGAGGACGGTCATCATCACCCGCTCGGGCGAGCCGTCCTGCAGCGCATGGGGCAGAAGCTCGAGGAACACCGCACCCAGCAGCGCGCCGACGGCGAAGCTCACCAAACGGCCGATGCGGGACGGACGGAGCGCCAGCGTCCCCGCGGCGGCGCCGATGGCGAGCACACCCCCGGCGAGGCAGGCGAGGACGGTGGCGAGAAGGGGCGTCAACGGTGCGGCGGGTGAACGTTGCGGCGCGATTGCGAACGATTCCAGCGCGCCGGGGAGGTGCGCTGCATTATACGTAGCCGCGCATCTAACTCAGGACGAAAGCCAGATGAGGGCCGCCATTCGTCCAGTGTCGCGCTCGCGCCGATAGGAAAAAAACCGGCGGGCGTCAGTGTGAGTGCACCAGCCGCCCCCGCTCCAGTGGTGCACCCCGGCTGCGCGCAACTGCAGCGCCGCGAGGGCGTAGAGATCGGCGTGCCACTTGCCGGCGCGACCCGGCGTAAAACAGGGCAACGCTGCGGTGTTGCGCAAACAGAACGCATCGCGTACTTCCGGCCCGACTTCGAACGCCGCGGGGCCGATGGCCGGACCCAGCCACGCCACCACTCGCTCCGGCCCGCTGCCAAGGCGCTCCATCGCGGCGAGCGTCGTCGTGATCACGCCCGCCGCCAGGCCGCGCCATCCGGCATGCGCGACCGCCACCCTATCGCCTCGCGCATCGGCCAGGAACACCGGCAGGCAGTCTGCCATCCGCACTGCGCAGACCACGCCGGGCGTGCGCGTCACCGCGGCGTCCGCGGCCGGCCATGCATTCGCCGCAGAGGTCGCATCGAGCACTGCCACCGTCGTCCCGTGCTCCTGGCGCAGCCATTGCGGATCGGCAGGCAGAAAACGGCGCAGCCGCCGGCGGTTTTCTGCAACTGTTTCATCAGGGGTTTGCGCACCGCCGAGATCCATTGCGCACCGGCCGCCGAGCGATGCTCCACCCATACGCGTCGTGACAAGCGCCTGCACCGCGCCCGGCACCGTCCAGTCAGGCACGATCCAATCGAGGCCCGCTTGCGCGATGCGCGTCGTCAGCGTCGGCATTTCCACGGCGTTCACCCGGGTGCGGGCGGCACCCGCAAACGTTGCAGCAGTGCGGAAAAATCTGGCGGCAACGGCGCAGTCCACTGGCATGGCGCGCCGGTGAGCGGATGGTCAAGTCCGAGCCGGGCCGCGTGCAGCGCCTGGCGCGTAAATGCGATGGCCGCAACGGCCTCTTTGCGGCCATAAGCGGGATCGCCGATCAGCGGGTGGCCGATCGAGGCGAGGTGCACGCGGATCTGATGCGTGCGCCCGGTTTCGAGGCGGCATTCGAGCAGTGTCGCCAAGCGCAAGCGCTCGAGCACGCGGTAGTGCGTGCGCGCGGGCTTGCCGGTTGCCACCACTGCCATCCTGGTCCGGCGCGTGGGATGGCGTCCGATCGGCGCATCCACGCTGCCGCCGCGACGCACGTCGCCGTTTGCCAGCGCGAGGTATTCGCGATGCACCGTGCGGGCGTGCAATTGGCGGACGAGGACGGCTTGGGCCGTAAGAGTCTTGGCGACGACCAGAAGCCCGCTCGTATCCTTGTCCAGCCGGTGCACGATGCCGGCGCGCGGCACCGACGCCAACGCCGGCGCGTGATGCAGCAGGGCGTTGAGCAACGTGCCCTCCCAATTGCCGCTTCCCGGATGAACCACCAGTCCCGCGGGCTTGTCGATCACCAGCAGCGCCTCATCCTCGTGCACGATGCAAAGGGCGATGGCCTGCGGTGCGTAGGCACTTTCCTGCGGATCGGGCGCGGCGTGCACGACCACTGCTTCGCCCCCGCGGACCTTGCGGCGCGCGTCGGCCGCGATGCCATCCACGGTGACGTGCCCGCCATCGATCCAGGCTTTCAAGCGCGTGCGGGAATAATCGGGGAGACTTCGCGCGAGCGCCTGATCGAAACGCAGACCGGTGGCATCGGGCGGCAATCGCAGGCGATAGACCCGCGCCGCCGCATCAGGATGTTCAGGCGGCGATGCCTCTGGTTCCGGCGCAGTCGGTTTGGCGGATGCCACGAGGTGTCAACAGGCAATGCGTCAGAGGCGCTCGGTTATAATCGGCCCGATGTTCCGGAGTGAGTCAAGCATGTTCGCATCAGCATTGGTGGCACGGAATTTATCCCGGGCGGTACGCCGCCGTTGGGCTGCCGGGTGGTGCCTGGCGCTCTTGTTCGCCGCCGCGCTGGGTGGTTGCGGGCTGTTGCCCGAGGTGAAGGACGAAACGGCGGGATGGAATGCCGAGCGTCTCTACAAGGAGGCGCACGACGCCATGGTCGACGCGAATTATACGCGCTCGATCAAGCTCTTCGAGACACTCGAGTCGCGCTTTCCTTATGGCCGTCTGGCGCAGCAGGCGATCCTCGAATCCGCCTACGCGAACTATCGATCGCAGGAGCCTGCGGCCGCAATTGCGGCGTGCGACCGCTTCATCCGCACCTACCCGAACAATCCCAGCGTCGATTACGCCTACTACCTCAAAGGCCTTGTCAACTTCCGCGAGGACCAGGGGCTGCTGGGTTACCTCTACGAGACCGATCTTTCGGAGCGGGAGCCGAAGGGCATGCGCGAGTCCTTCGAGGCGTTCAAGGAGCTCGTCACCAAGTTTCCGCAGAGCCGCTACGCGCAGGACGCGGACAGCCGCATGCGCTACCTCACCAATTCGCTGGCGCTGTACGAAGTGAAGGTGGGGCGCTATTACTATAATCGTGGCGCGTACGTGGCGGCGATCAATCGCGCGCAACTGGCGCTCACCAATTATCCGCGCACGCCCGCCAACGAAGATGCGCTCGATCTTCTGATGCGAAGCTACGAACAGCTCGGGCTCACCTCGCTGCGCGATGATGCCGAGCGCGTCATGCGTGCGACTTTTCCCGGCAGCCGCTATTTCGCCGGGCCGCCCTCGCGCGCCTGGTGGAAATTCTGGTAGTCGGGTGACGCAAAGAACGCCTGCACGTCCGCGAGCTCTCGCGTCCGGCGCATCGGCGGCAAACTCTTCCAGATGCGCTTGCCGTAGGGCTTGTCGACCAGCCGCGGATCGCAGAGCATCAGCAAGCCACGATCGGTTTCGGTGCGAATGAGCCGTCCGGCACCCTGCTTCAGGCTGATGACCGCCTGCGGCAACTGGTAGTCGAAAAAAGGATTGCCGCCGGCTGCGCGCAGATGCTCGAGCCGCGCCGCCAACAGCGGATCGTCGGGCGGGGCGAAGGGTAGCTTGTCGATGACCACGACCGACAGGGCGTTGCCGGGGACATCCACGCCCTCCCAGAAACTCTGGCTGCCGAGCAGCACCGCGTTGCCAAGCTCGCGAAAGCGGGTGAGAAGCTCGCTGCGTGAGCCTTCCCCCTGCACGAGCAGCGGCCAGCAGACGCCTTCGCGCGCCATCGCCGCGGCGAGCATTTCGCGGGCGTTGCCGAGTGCGCGCAGGGTCGTGAACAGCAAAAAGGCGCGCCCACCGCTCGCCTTCAGCACCGGAAGTGCTGCCTCGACCACCGCCTCGGTATGCTCGCGGGAGTTGGGTGGCGGAAGATCGCGCGGGACATACAAGAGGCCCTGCGACGCATAATCGAACGGGCTATCCCAGCATCCCGTAGCCGATGCGTCGAGTCCGAGCTCGTGCTGATACAGCGAAAAATCGCGACCGACTGCCAGGGTCGCCGAAGTAAAAATCCACGCGCGGCCGGAATTCTCCACCTGCTTCGAAAAGATGCTGGCAACCGAAAGCGGCGAAGCATGCAGCTGCCAGCCGGTCGGGGTCACATCGACCCAGCGGATCCACGCCGTCGCGTCGCCGCCGGCGGCCTCGGTGTCGACGCCGTCGCGCCAGCGCACGACCATGGCGCCGGCTTCCCCGGCGCGCCTCGCGCACTGTCCGAGTGCTTCGCCGCGCTCGGCAAAAAGTCCGAGTTCGGTGGTGAGGCGATCGAGCGCCGCGGCCAGCGCATCCAGCGCTTCCCTGAACCCGGGCCGGGTCACCGCCAGCGCCTGGGTCATCTTGCCCGGCAGCTCACCCGCCGCGAGTCGCAACTGGCGCAGCGCGGGGGTGATGCCTGCCACCGCGTCCGGCAGCTCCGTCACCTCGCGCGCCTCGGTACGCGCGGCCACTTCGGCATCGCGCGCCAGCTCGGCGAGCTGGCCGCCGGTGACCTGCTCGCCGAAAAACAAGGTGGCGGTATCGGGGAGTTGGTGCGCTTCGTCGAGG
>JBDUCE010000072.1:0-8737 GCA_040003635.1 Betaproteobacteria bacterium | reverse complement strand
GTGTGCGCACGCTTCATCTGGTCAGTCCTTCGGTCTGGGCGTGGCGGCGGGAGCGTATCGGGACAATCGCGCAGAGCGTCGACCGGATGCTCGCTCTGTTTCCCTTCGAGCATGCCCTTTACGAGGGCTCCGGCGTGGACGTGACCTTCGTCGGCCACCCACTGGCGCAAACAGCCGCGGGTCCGTCATCGCGGCGTGACGCCCGCGAGCGTCTGCAACTCGGGAGGACCGAGCCGGTGCTGGCGTTGCTGCCCGGCAGCCGCATCGGGGAGCTCGACATGCACGCCGATCTCCTGCTCGATACCGCGGCCGCCATTTTTGCCGAGCGTCCCGAAGTTCGCTTCGTCGTGCCGCTTGCCACCCGCGCCACGCGGGATCGCTTCGAAATGGCGTTGGCGAAGTACGCCGAAGCCGGACTGCCGGTGACGCTGCTCTATGGTCATGCGACCGATGCGTTGCAGGCAGCCGACGTAGCGCTGGTCGCTTCGGGCACCGCCACCCTCGAGGCTGCGCTCGCCCGTTGTCCGCACGTCATTTTCTATCGGGTGAATGCGCTGACCGCACGCCTGGTACGCGGCAGGTTGTTGCTGCCATGGGTTGGATTGCCCAACGTGCTCGCCCAAAGGTTCGTAGTCCCCGAGCTCTTGCAGGAGGATGCAACTCCGATAAATCTGGCGCAGGCGGCGATGAATCTCTACGATGACACCCTTACGCGGCGGCGAATCGAGATACTCTTCGCCGGATTGTCGGAGGCGCTTCGCGCCGATACGGGCGAGATTGCGGCGCGCGTGGTGGCCGAGGAGTTATCGAAAGTGGGCGTTGCATGCTGATCGTGGGTGTCGACGAGGCGGGTCGCGGGCCCTTGGCGGGCCCGGTGGTGGCGGCGGCCGTCATTCTCGATCCGGAACGCAGGATCAAGGGGCTGCGCGATTCCAAGCTGCTGCCGCCGGCGGAGCGCGAGCGCCTCGCCGACGAAATTCGCAGATATGCCATTGCCTGGAGCGTCGGCTCGGCCGATGTCGATGAAATCGACCGGCTCAATATTTTGCAGGCAACAATGCTTGCCATGCGCCGCGCGGTGGAGTCGCTCGGCGTGGTCCCGGCCGAGGCTTTGGTCGACGGCGACCGCTGTCCGCAGCTTGCGTGTCCGACGTATCCCATCATCAAGGGCGATCGCTACGTAGCGGTAATATCGGCGGCGTCGATCATCGCCAAGACCCAGCGCGACGCCTTGCTGGTGCTGTTCGATGTCGAATACCCCGGCTATGGCTTCGCCCGGAACAAGGGCTACGGAACCCCGGATCACCTGGCCGCGCTCGATCGCCAGGGTCCGTGCGCCATCCACCGCCGCAGCTTCGCGCCGGTATTGCAATCCGCGTTCATCTTCTGATGACCGACATCACGAGTGCGCGGACGGCATCCTCACCGATGGTGAAGTCGTGCCGAAGGCGAGGTTGACGCAATGCAAGCGTGCGGATTAGCATCGGCCACCGCCCGTCACCCGCGATCGCGCATCAGGTTGCGGCCATGTCAGCCCAGGAGTTTTCCCATGATTCACTGCGTACTGCACGACCCGAATGATTCCGTTGCGGTGGTGGTCGTTGAAGGCGTCACGGCCGGCACGACATTGAACGGCCTGATCCTGGATGAGAACCGCACGCTGTCGCTCGGCTGTGTCCAGGATATTCCACTGGGACACAAGGTGGCGCTGAAGGACTTGAAGCCCGGCGATACCGTCATCAAGTACGGCGTCGACATCGGCAAGGTGGTCGCCCCGATCAGGAAGGGGGAGCATGCCCATGTCCACAACATCAAAACCAAGCGCTGGTGATCGAGCGGTGCATACGGCCGTGATGCTTCGTTGGCTGCGCGCGTCCGGTGCTCACGTACTTGACGACCGTCTGCTTGCTCGATCCGGGGAATGCTACCTTAGATACTGAAAGTCTCCATGCAAAATACTTTTCTCGGCTACCGCCGCCAGAATGGTCGCGTCGGTGTTCGCAATCACGTCATCATCCTGCCCGTCGATGATCTGTCCAACGCGGCTTGCGAAGCGGTCGCGCACAACATCAAGGGCGCGATGGCGATCCCCCATCCGTATGGACGGTTGCAATTCGGTGCCGACCTCGATCTTCATTTCCGTACCCTGATCGGCACCGGCTCCAATCCGAATGTCGCGGCCGTGGTGGTAATCGGTATCGAGGAGCAGTGGACCCGGAAGATCGTCGATGCCATTGCGGCGACCGGCAAGCCGGTGACGGGGTTCGGCATCGAGCTGCACGGTGACCACGACACCATCATGCGGGCATCGAAGGCCGCGCGTGAATATGTGCAGTCGGCGAGCGAGCAACTGCGCGTGCCATGCGACGTCAAGGAGCTGTGGGTCTCGACCAAGTGCGGCGAATCGGACACGACGTCGGGCTGCGGGGCCAATCCCACGGTCGGCGATGCCTTCGACAAGCTGTACGCGGTGGGCTGCACGCTGGTCTTCGGCGAAACCTCCGAGATCACGGGTGGCGAATCGATCGTGGCCGCACGCTGCCGCGACGACCGCGTGCGGGAGCGATTCATGTTCATGTTCGATCGATATCAGAACATGATCAACCGCCACAAGACTTCGGATCTCACCGATTCCCAGCCGACCAAAGGCAACATTGCCGGCGGCCTGACGACCATCGAGGAAAAGGCGCTCGGCAACATCCAGAAGATCGGCAAGCAATGCATGGTCGACGGTGTGCTCGACAAGGCCGAGGAGCCGACGGCGCCGGGGTTGTGGTTCATGGATTCCTCCTCCGCGGCGGCCGAAATGGTGACGTTGTGCGCCGCGTCCGGCTTCGTGGTGCATTTCTTCCCGACCGGCCAGGGTAACGTGATTGGAAATCCCATTTTACCGGTGATCAAGATCTGCGCCAATCCGCGAACGGTTCGCACCATGAGCGAGCACGTCGACGTCGATACCGCGGGCCTTCTGCAGCAGGAGATCACCATGAGCCAGGCGGGCGACAAGCTTCTCGACATGATGTTTCGCACCGCCAATGGCCGGCTGACTGCGGCCGAGGCGTTGGGTCATCGCGAGTTCGTGCTGACGCGGCTCTACGAGAGCGCGTGACGTGGCGGGCGCCATACATCGGAGGCAGGCATGAGGGTAAAGCATGGGTGGAGCATCGGGCTGCTGGCGGCCATGGCTGCGGCGAGCCTGACCGCGCACGCGGAGACAAGCGAGATCAAGGTGGCGCAGCAATACGGCATCAGCTACCTGCCGCTCATGATCATGGAGGACCAGAAGCTCATCCAGAAGCACGCCAAGGCCGCCGGGATCGACATCAAGGTGGGCTGGGCCAAGTTCGCCGGGGGTACCGTCATGAACGATGCGTTACTGTCGAACAGCCTGCAGTTCGCGTCCGGCGGCGTGGGACCACTGGTCACGCTCTGGGCCAAGACCAGGGGCAACCTCGACGTGAAGGCAGTGTCGGCAATCAACTCGATGCCGCTCTACCTCAACACCCGCAATCCGGCCGTCAAGACGCTCAAGGATTTCACCGACAAGGACAAGATCGCACTACCGGCGGTAAAGGTGTCGATCCAGGCGATTACGCTGCAGATGGCGGCCGAGCAGGCGTTCGGGCAGGGGCAGCAAAACAAGCTCGACGCGCTGACCGTATCGATGTCGCATCCGGATGCGGAAACCGCGCTCCTGTCGGGCAGCTCCGAGGTCACCGCGCACTTCACCTCCCCGCCGTTTCAATATCAGGAGCTCGAGAAGTCGGGCATTCGCACGGTCCTCAATTCCTACGAGGTGCTGGGTGGACCCGCCACGTTCAACGTGGTGTGGACGACGAGCAAATTCCGCAGCGAGAATCCCAAGCTCTACGAGGCGTTCATCAAGGCCTTGGACGAAGCCACCGCTTCGATCAACCGCGACAAGCGGGCGGCCGCCGAAACCTATCTGCGGCTGTCGAAGGACAAGGACACGGCGGACGACATTTTCAAGATGCTGAGCGATCCCGACATCGTCTACACCACCACGCCGCAGAACGTCATGAAGTATGTGAACTTCATGTTGAAGACCGGCTCGATCAAGGTGAAGCCGGACTCCTGGAAGGATCTGTTCTTTCCGAACGTCCATACCCTCCCGGGCAGCTGACGCGGTGCGTGCGTTGCCGGATTTTGCGGACATCCTTGCCGCCCGCACGCGGATTGCGCCGTACGTCCGCCATACGCCGGTCCTCACCAGCGCCACGCTCGACGCTGCAGTGGGCGCCGAACTGTTTTTCAAGTGCGAGAACCTGCAGGCGGTCGGCGCCTTCAAGGTGCGCGGTGCGACCAACGCGGTCATGGCACTCCCCGATGATGTGGCGCGCCGCGGCGTGGTCACGCATTCCTCCGGCAATCACGGTGCAGCGCTCGCTTTCGCAGCCGAATTGCGCGGTATTCCGGCGTGGATTGTCATGCCCGAAAACGCGCCCAAGGCCAAGGCGGCCAATGTGCGCGCGTACGGCGGCACCATTTGCTTCTGCGCACCCACGCTCACTGCGCGCGAGGAAATGTGCGCTGTCGTAGCGCAGGAGCGAGGCGCAACGCTGGTGCATCCTTACAATGACGATCGGGTGATCGCGGGACAGGGTACGGCAGCACTCGAGCTCGTCGAGGAAGTCGCCTCGATCGATGCGGTGGTCGCGCCTTGCGGTGGTGGCGGGCTGTTGTCGGGAACCGCGATTGCCGTCGGCGGCGCTCGTCCCGAAGCGCGCGTCTACGGGGCCGAGCCGCGGGGTGCCGATGATGCGCAGCGCTCGCTCGCGGCCGGCCATATCATCCCGCAGGAAGACCCACGCACCATTGCCGATGGCTTGCGCAGCTCGCTCGGCGAGCGAACGTTTGCGATCCTGTCGACGCGGATCGAGGCGATTGCCACGGCCAGCGAAGAGGCGATCGTGCGCGCGATGCGCATGTCCTGGGAGGCGCTGCGGGTCATTGTCGAGCCTTCTTCTGCGTTGCCGCTGGCATGCCTCCTCGAAAACACGCTCGAGCTTCGGGCCCAGCGCGTCGGCATCATCCTCACCGGCGGCAACGTCGATCTCGATCGTCTGCCGTGGCAATGAGTGCCGATGCTCGCGCTGTACGTGACGGCGCCGGCGAATCACCGCTGCCACTCCTCGATGTGCGGGGCGTCACCCTGCAATACAAAACCAGCGAGCATCTGGTGACGGCAACCTTTCGCGTCGATTTCCAGGTCTTTCGTTCGGAGCGCTTCATCCTCCTTGGCCCCTCGGGCTGCGGCAAGTCAACTCTGCTGAAAGCGGTCGGCGGCTACCTGCAACCCGTGGAAGGCGAGATTCGTCTCAAGGGCGAGCGGGTCACCCGACCCGGTCCGGATCGAATGATGGTGTTCCAGGAATTCGACCAGCTGCTGCCATGGAAAACCGTCAAGGAGAACGTGATGTTCCCTCTGTGCGCGACCGGTCGCTTTTCGCGCAAGGCAGCGGAGCAGAAAGCCATGGATTACATCGCCAAGGTCAATCTCACCAAGTTTGCCGACACTCTGCCGCACACGCTCTCGGGCGGGATGAAACAGCGCGTCGCGATCGCCCGCGGCATGGCAATGGAGCCGGATGTGTTGCTGATGGACGAACCGTTCGCAGCACTCGACGCGCTGACGCGACGCAAGATGCAGGACGAGCTCCTGATGCTGTGGGACGACACCCGGTTCACAGTGTTGTTCGTGACCCATTCCATCCCCGAGGCCATCAAGATCGGCAGCCGCATCCTCCTGCTTTCGCCGCATCCGGGCCAGGTGAAGGCGGAATTGAACAGCTTGCCGCGCGATAGCAGTGACACCGATCCGGAGGCGCTCCAGGCACTCGAGCACAGGATTCACGCAATGCTCTTTGCGGACACGGTGGAAGCCCCGGCCGGCACCGGAGTCCAGGCATGAGCGAGCAGGTGATTCGTCCGGAAGTTCAGCGCAAGGCCGTCGATTCTGCGGCCTTCGGCATTGTTCAGAAGCCCCTTTCGGCGCGGGAGCGCGTCTGCAACCAGGGCGCCGTGCGCAAGGGCCTGCTGCTGATCGCGCTGGCGCTGTTGTGGGAAGGCTATGCGCGCTTTCTCGATAATCCGCTGCTCTTCCCGGCGTTCTCTTCCATGCTCGAAGCTTTCTTCGAGGCCATCATGGCGGGCACGTTGCCGGCAAGGGCGTGGGTATCGGTGAAGGTGTTGCTGCTGGGGTACGGCGCGGGCATCTTCTTTGCAGCAGTCCTCACGATCATCGCCATTACCACGCGGGTGGGCACCGACCTGCTCGAGCTCCTGACTTCGATGTTCAATCCGTTGCCCGCGATTGCACTTCTCCCGCTGGCGCTCCTATGGTTCGGGCTCGGCAACGGCAGTCTCATTTTCGTGCTGATTCATTCGGTGCTTTGGGCCGTCGCGCTCAATACCCATTCGGGCTTCCTGTCGGTATCGACCACGATGCGGATGGTAGGACGCAACTATGGATTGACCGGCCTCTCCTATGTCGCGCAAATCCTCATCCCGGCGGCGTTCCCGAGCATTCTCACCGGCTTGAAAATTGGCTGGGCCTTCGCGTGGCGCACGCTGATCGCGGCGGAATTGGTGTTCGGCGTGTCCTCCGGCAGCGGGGGCCTCGGCTGGTTCATCTACGAAAACAAGAATCAGCTCGAGATCCCGGCGGTGTTCGCGGGACTCTTTACCGTGATCCTGATCGGCTTGGCGGTCGAGAACGTCGTTTTTCGCTCGATCGAGGCGCGCACGGTGCGGCGCTGGGGCATGCAGAGCTGATGCGCATTGTCATCACCGAGTTCATGGACGAAGCGGCGGTGTCGATGCTCGAGGCGCGGCATGAGACGCTGTACGATCAGGATCTCGTCGATCGCCCGGACGAATTGCGGGATCGAGTGGCCACCGCCACGGCACTCATCGTGCGCAACCGCACCCAGGTGAACAGCCGGCTGCTCGCGGCGGCTCCGGTGTTGAAGATCGTGGGGCGCCTGGGCGTGGGCCTCGACAATATCGACGTCGAAGCGTGTCGCGCCCGCGCGATCGAAGTCATCCCCGCGACCGGTGCGAACGCGCTTGCCGTCGCCGAATATGTCGTCGCCTCGGCAATGATCCTTCTGCGCGGAACCTATGCCAGCACCGACGCCGTCGCCGCGGGCCGCTGGCCACGCGCCGCGCTGTCGAACGGGCGCGAGCTCGGCGGCAAGACGCTCGGGATCGTGGGTTTTGGGGATGTTGGCCGCAGCGTTGCGCGGCTCGCCCGCGGTGTGGGCATGCGCGTGATCGGCACCGACGCGCAACTGCCGGCGAACGCCTCCGTGTGGACGGAAGGGAACGTGCTGCCGCGCGATCTCGACGTGCTGCTGGGCGAGGCCGACGTGGTGACCCTGCACGTGCCGCTGACGGCCGCGACCCGCAACCTGATCGATGCCGCACGGCTGGCGCGTTTCCGGCGCGATGCCGTGCTGATCAATACCGCGCGTGGTGGCGTGGTCGATGAAGCCGCGCTTGCGGCCGCCTTGCGGGAGGGGTCACTCGGTGGCGCGGCGGTGGACGTTTTCGCGGACGAGCCGCTGGCGGCGGGCTCGCCACTCGCCGATTGTCCCAATCTCCTCCTGACGCCCCATGTCGCCGGCTTGAGCCTCGAGTCCAACGCCCGCGTCGCGGGACTTATTGCCGACAAGGTCGCGGCGGCACTGGCCGCACTGGCGACGACGTAACCATGCCGCGCCTGAATCTCGATGAGCTTGCCGATCTCGCCAGACGGGCATTGGCGCGGGCCGGCGCCAACCCGGTGATGGCGGAGGCCACCGCGCGCGCGCTGGTCGCCGCGGACGCACAGGGCCTGGCGTCGCACGGTGTTTCGCGGGTGCCGCAATACGCGACCCATCTTCGCAACGGTCGCGCCGACGGCGCGGCGGTGCCGGCCATCGTGCGCTCGCGCGGTGGCGCGGTGCTGGTCGATGCCGGAAGCGGCCTAGCGTTCCCCGCCTGCGCACTTGCGATCACCGAGGCCATTGCGCGCGCCCGGCAGCATGGCGTCGCGTACGCGGCGGTCACCAACAGCCATCACTTTGGCGTCGCCGCCGATCATCTGGTGCCGGTGGCGGCGGCCGGAATGGTCGGGGTGGCGATGGGCAACTCGCCCGCCGCGATGCCCGCCGCCGGTGGGACGCGGCCCCTTTTTGGCACCAATCCGATCGCCGCGATCTTTCCGCAGCGTCGTGGCGATCCCATCATCATCGATCTTTCGCTGTCCGAAGTCGCCCGCGGCAAATTGATGGTCGCGGCCCGCGAAAAGAAAACCATCCCGCTGGGTTGGGCTTTGGACAAGGCAGGCCATCCGACCACCGATCCGGCGGCGGGATTGGAAGGCAGCATGCTGCCAATGGGAGGCAACAAGGGCGCGATGCTGGCACTCATCGTGGAGCTCCTGGTGACGGCATTGAGCGGCGCTGCCTTCGGTTTCGAGGCGAGCTCGTTTTTTGTCGATGAGGGCAACCAGCCGCGCATCGGCCAGGCGTTCCTGGTGATCGATCCGGACGCGCTGGGCGGACAGCAGACGTATCTGTCGCGGGTCGAGACCCTGGTGGCGACGATGAGGGAGGAGCCCGGTGTGCGGTTGCCCGGATCGCGGCGGCAGGCGTTCGCGTTGCAAGCGACAGTCGATGGCGTCGAGCTCCCGGCGGCGCTGGTCGCCGAATTGAAGCGGCTCGCGAGCTAG
>JBDUCE010000071.1:0-8752 GCA_040003635.1 Betaproteobacteria bacterium | reverse complement strand
CAAATACGATCTCTCGGTGGAATGGCGGGCGACCCGCGATGCCGTCCGGGCGGCCGAAGTGCGTCAAAAGGATCCGGCGACGCGCTCGCGGGTGCTGGTCATCGTCGGCGCACCGCGCAACGACGGCACGTGCCCGGGCGAAATATCGAAAACGTTTCGCCTGGCGAAGATCGCATCGAAAGTGTTCGAGCACGCCGACATCGAAGTCGATTTGCTGGATCTCAGCCTGATTGCCTCCGAATACGCCCGCCACATTCATCCCTGCAAAGGCTGCGTCTCCACCGCGATGCCGCTTTGTCATTGGCCCTGCAGTTGCTACCCCAATCACTCGCTCGATCAGGAAAACGACTGGATGGCGGAGATCTACGAGCGGTGGGCCTCGGCCCATGGCGTGGTGATCGTGACGCCGGTCCATTGGTACCAGGTACCCAGCGTATTGAAGCTCATGATCGATCGCCTGGTGTGTGCGGATGGTGGCAATCCCGACCCCACGACCACCCATGGCAAGGATCCCGAAAAAGCCAAGGCGCTCGAGCTCAAAGGCTGGCCCTATCCCAAACATCTTGCCGGGCGCACCTATGGCCTCGTGGTGCACGGCGATGTTGCGGGTATCGAGGGCGTGCGGCGCGCGCTATCCGACTGGCTCGACTGGATGGGTTTGATCGATGCCGGGGCGCACGCGCGCCTCGACCGGTTCATCGGTTATTACGAGCCCTATGCCACCAGCCACGATGTGCTCGATGCGGATACCGCCGTGCAGGAGGAAGTGCGCAACGTGGCGCGCGCGGTGGCCGAGGCCGTAGGCGAACTGCGCGCCGGCCGGCTGTCTCATCCGGATGCGGATCTGCGGTCTCCGCGTACGAAATAGACCTCGATATTGATGATCAGCCTCCGGATTTTGCGTCGCGCTACCTCGTAGTTCGCGGTAATCGCGTTGCGGGGAATGTCTGCCCGCGTTGCAACGGATTACTGCGCTTTCCCAAAGTAAGGTACAAAACTCAATCGTCATCCCCGCGAACGCGGGGATCCATTTCGCACGTAACCAATGGATTCCCGGTTGCGCGGGTATGACGGAGCAGTTGTCATGCAGATTCGTAAGTGTCAATAACGTCGCCGCGATCCGCGGCCGCTGCCGGCTGCCTTGGCCGTTGTCCGGTGCACGGTGCGGGCTTGCTTTCCCACCACGTCGGCCTCGCGATCGGCTGCGATCTCGCCGTGAAGCCACGCCCGGAACACGGCAAGCTTGCCCGCGCTCGCGAGCCGCGGCGGAAAGACCAGCCAGAACTTGCGCGGTGATGGCGCCCTGATGTCGAACGGCCGGATCAGAATGCCGTTGCGCACGTCATTGCCGAGGAGCGAGCTGCGGGCGAGCGCAACGCCCTGACCTTCGATGGCCGCCTGCATAAGGTGCGATGAATCGTTGAACATCGGGCCGCGCGCGGGTTCGGGCCAATCGAGGCCGGCGGCCCGGAACCACGGCGTCCACGGTTCATCGTCGCTGCGCAGCAAGGTGTGTCGCGCGAGCTCTTCCGGACGCGTTGGCACACCATTCGCGATGCGGGGACTGCACACCGGAAGAAACCAGTCGTCGAGCAGATGCTCGACATGCACGCCCGGCCAGTTGCCGCGTCCATAACGAATGGCGACATCGTCGTCGTCGCGCTGGAAGTCGACGTTGGCCATGCTGGCGCGCACATCGAGATCGATATCCGGATGGGCTGCAAGGAAGCGACCGATGCGGGGCAGCAACCACCGGCCCCCGAAGGAAGGCACGACGCTCACCCGCAACAAACGCGGATTGGCGCGCGTCGTGATCTCATGCACCGCCGCGGTCAGCTCCGCGAACGCCGCGCGCACGCGGCTCGCGAATCGCTCGCCTTCATCGGTCAGACGGATCCCGCGGCCGGCCCGTTCAACGAGGCGCACGCCGAGGTCGGCTTCGAGCGACTTGATCTGATGGCTGATGGCGCCATGCGTGACACTGAGCGCCTCCGCCGCTCGCGTGAGACTCCCTTCGCGCGCCGCCGCCTCGAATGAACGCAATGCCTGCATCGGGGGCAAGCGGACCGCCATCGTCGTCTCCTATATGTTAATTATATTGACATATCGACGCAAAATAAATCGATTGTCCGCCATGGGCCGTCCCTCTACAGTGGAAGCCATCGGAACAGCCGCTGCGAAGGATCACGATCATGGCAACTGCACTCTCAATTCGACACCTTATTCCGGCCTGGCGCAAGCCCCGGGTCCGCCGTCTCGCGTTGGTCGGCACTGCCGTGTCGGCGGCGCTCATCGCTGCTGGCGCGTGGATGTGGGCGCCTACCTTCGACCGGGTCGTGGCCGCGCAGGTAGAACCAGCTCCCGTTTCGATCGCAGGGGTCTACCTCGGAACCGGGGCGGACGGTCATCCCGTGTACCAGTTGCCCCCGGTGGCGGTCATCGGCCATCGAAGCTCCGAATGGACCCGAATCGAAGATTTCAAGGCGGCGCACGCCGGCATGAACCTTGTCCGATGGATCGTGGACCGCTCCGACCCCATGGCGGCGAAAGCGACCCCGTCAGCGGACAGGGATGCAGACAGGAGCATTCAATGAGACACGCCTTGCCAATCGATCCGCAAGGGCCACGCCGCCTCGATGGTGCCGGCCCTGCCCCGCGGCGCGCGTCGACCGCGACCGCCGGCCGCCTGCTGCAATGGTCGCTCGCGCGAATCGCGGGTCTTCATGCGGAGGTACGCGCGTATCTGCGGGCGCGCGCGACCGCCCGCAGGGAGCGCCTGTTCGATTACCAGCGCGACGCGCGCGAAGAATTTCTGGGTTGCGCCACTGACGGCAGCGATCTCGAGCGCCGGCAACGGAGCTGGGAGCGAAGCGAGATGAGCGACGCTCACGGTTGGGGCAGCGCCTGACCGCGCGGTGAATGACGGAGGCGTTGCCTCCACGGGGACTCAGCCCCGTAATCCTCCATCGATCGACGCCCATGCCAGAATAGCGGTTTTGACGCGAGCGCCAGGCTCGGCCTCAGCACCGTGTGTGCGCGATCGGATCGGAAGCGTCGGCCTCACGTGCCGACCCCTCGGGTGCATCTCCTCCCGGGTCGCGATCGGGCGCCCTGCTCCGCGGTTCGCGTCACCGACCGGGCGTGTTATGACTTATTGTGTGGGCGTGCTATTGGAAAAGGGCATGATTTTCGCGTCGGATTCGCGCACCAACGCGGGCCTCGACAACTTTTCCAAGTTCTGCAAGATGACGGTGTTCGAGCGCGAAGGCGATCGGGTCATCGTGCTCCTGAGCTCCGGCAATCTCGCCGGCACCCAGGCCGTCGTCAGCATGCTGACCCAGCGCGGCGCAGATGGCGACGGCGCCACCAACCTCTGGACCGCCCGCACGATGTTCGACGTGGTGGGCTGCGTATCCGACGCCATGCGCGAGATCGAACGGCGTGATGGCGCATATCTCGAAGCGAGCGACCTCGCCTTCAATGCGTCGTTCATCGTCGGCGGCCAGCTCACGAACGAGCCCATGCGACTTTTTCGCATCTACGCGGAGGGCAACTTCATCGAGGCGGGCCACGACACGCCGTTCTTCCAGACCGGTGAAGCAAAATACGGAAAACCCATCATCGACCGTGTGATTACCCCGACGACCGACCTGGCGGACGCGACCAAATGCATCCTGGTATCGTTCGACTCGACCATGCGCAGCAACCTGTCCGTGGGCATGCCCATCGATCTCCTGCGCTACGATCGCGACTCGATGAAAGTGGACATGCGCCGGCGGTTCGAGCACCACGACGCCTATTTCGATGCGCTCAGCAGCGCCTGGAGCGAGGGTACCAAGCGCGTATTCACCCAATTGCCGGAGCTTCGTTGGTAGGCGAGCGCAATGCGCGGGTGTCGTCCGTCGCGCGACCCTTTTTTGTGGTCACCTGCGAGCATGGCGGCAACCGCATTCCGGCGCGATACCAGCCGCTGTTCCGGCGCCAGGGGCCGCTGCTCGATTCGCACCGCGGCTACGATCCCGGGGCCTTGATTTTGGCAAAGCAGTTGGCGCGATCATTGAACGCCGCGCTCGTCACCTCGACGGTCAGCCGGCTCCTGATCGATCTCAATCGATCGCTCTCGCATCGCGCCCTCTATTCGGACGTGTCGCGAACGCTTGCACCGCAAGAGCGTGCCGTCATCGTGGCCCACTACTACCGGCCGTACCGGGCGCAAGTGGAAACGCACGTTGCCGGGGCGATCCAGGCGCGTCGACGGGTCGTCCAGCTTTCCGCGCACAGCTTCACCCCGGTGCTCGACGGCTGCGAAAGAAACGCCGATGTCGGCCTTCTCTACGACCCGGCGAGGCCAGCCGAGCGCGCGTTGTGCGAGCGCTGGAGCAAGGCGCTGCAGGAGTTGATCGATCCGTTGCGCGTCCGGCGCAACTATCCCTACCGCGGCCGGAACGATGGCCTCACGTCGCACCTGCGGCGGCGATTCGGCGCGCAGGCCTATGTCGGCGTCGAAATCGAGGTCAATCAGAAGCACGTGTTCGCCGGTGGCGTACATTGGCGGAAGCTTCGCGACGCGATCGTGGCGTCGCTCCCGCGCGCCACCTTCCCGGACCCTTGACACCCATCGGAGCGTCGAATGCAGATACGGATCGGTTACGACATCGTCTACGAATGTCCACAGCCGACGTTCATGATCCTGATGCTCAATGTGCATTACAGCCGGGTTTCGGATCTGGTCGTGCCGGACCACATCGTCACCAACCCGCCGATCGCCATCTGGGGCTATCGTGATCTGTTCGGAAACTGGTGCAGCCGCCTGGTCGCACCGCCCGGCCAAACGCGGATCACGACCGATGCGATGGTGAACGACAGCGGCCGGGTCGACACCATCGTGCCGGACGCGCGCGAAACCCCCCTGCCGCAGTTGCCGGAAGAAGCGCTCCTGTTTCTTCTGGGCAGCCGCTATTGCGAAACCGAGCGCCTCATGGCCGCCGCATGGGATCTTTTTGGCCATGCGCCCTCGGGGTGGGCGCGCGTCCAGGCCATCTGCGATTTTGTTCATCACCACATCACGTTCGGGTACGCCCACGCACGCCCCAGCAAGACGGCGTGGGAAGCGTTTCAGGAAGGCAACGGGGTTTGCCGCGACTATGCCCATCTCGCCGTGACGTTCTGCCGCTGCATGAACATTCCTGCGCGCTATTGCACGGGTTACCTCGGCGACATCGGCGTTCCGCTGACCGACGCACCCATGGATTTTGCCGGCTGGTTCGAGGCCTTCCTCGACGGGCAATGGCATACCTTCGACGCCCGCAACAATACGCCGCGCATCGGCCGGGTGCTGATCGCACGGGGACGCGATGCCGCCGACGTTGCGATCACCACCACCTTCGGTCCCAATCGGCTGGTGGAATTCAAGGTGCGGACCGATGAGGTTTTACCAACCTGAGAACGCGCGGCACATGCCCGGTCGCTGCCAGGAACCGCTCCAGATCGGCGTGGGTGAGAATCATCGTTGCGGTGTTGACGAGGGGATGCGCCTGGAGGGCGGGCGCCTCCCATAGCGTTTCGTCGATGATGAATTCGACCTGCCGGGTCGTGTCATTGCAAAGCGCCAGCAGACTGACGGCACCCGGCGTGATGCCCAGATGGTGTGCCAATCGCGCCGGAGATGCGAACCCAAGGCGACCGGCACCGATCGCAACGCCCAGTGCGTTAAGGTCGACGACGGCGTCATGCGGGACCGTCGCCAGGAAATGCCGCGTACCTTTTTTGTCGCGCAAAAAAAGATTCTTGGTCTTGGCGCCGGGCAGCGGCGGCACCAGCCGTTCCGACTCAGCGACCGTCATGACCGCCGGGTGCTCATGGCGGGGCGGGTCGATCCCATGTTCCTTGAGGAACGTATCGATCGGCATCACTTTTCCTCACGTCGGCGCACGAGCACCGGCATGGCGGCGTCAGCGTGACTCTGCGGCAATATAAACTATTGGCACTTACGGATCTGCATGACAACTCCTCCGTCGCTCCCGCGCAAGCGGGAGAATCTGCATGACAAACTGCTCCGTCATTCCCGCGGAAGCGGGAATCCATTTGCTACGTACGAAAATGGATCCCCGCGTTCGCGGAGATGGTTGAGTTTTGTCACTTACTTTGGGAAAGCTCCGTAGGCACCGGGTATGCTTGTAATCGAGCCACAGCCGCTGTCGGCCAAGAGGTAATGGGATGAATGCGCAGAACGGGGAAGCCGAAGCTGACTTTCGGCAGAATCTGATTCGCTACGGGGGCGATGTCTATCCCGAAGTCGTGGCCAAAGCGCAAGGCTGCTACGTCTGGGACGAAGCCGGCAAAAAAATCCTGGATTTCACCTCGGGTCAAATGTGCGCAACCGTTGGACACAGTCATCCCAACATCGTAGCTGCCATCAGGAAAAGCTGCGACTCCGCGCTGCATCTCTTCTCGGGGATGATTCCCAGGAGCGTCGTAGAGCTCGCCGCGGCGCTCGCGAAGATCGTGCCCAGGCCGCTGCGCAAGTCATTGATGCTCAATACCGGCAGCGAGAGCAACGAAGCCGCGATCAAGATGGCCAAGCTCCATACCGGCGGGTTCGAAGTGATCGGCCTCGGCGGTTCGTGGCATGGTGTCACCGGGAACGCCGGGTCGGTTTCGTTCGCGAGCGACCGCAAAGGCTACGGGCCGGGCATGCCAGGAACGTTCGTGATACCGGAACCCAATGCGTACCGCTGCCCGGTGAAGCATTGCCGCGACCGGTGCGACCGCACCTGCATGAAGATCGGCTTCGAAATGTACGACATGCAATCGGTGGGGGCACCGGCGGCGGTCATCGCTGAACCGGTGATCAGTGCGGGCGGCGTGATCGTTCCCCCCGACGGTTACTTCGACGCCCTGCAATCGGAAGCCCGGAAGCGGGGCATGCTGTTGATCTTCGATGAGGCGCAAACGGCATTCGGTCGCCTGGGCCACTGGTTCGCTGCAACGCATCTCGAGGTCACGCCGGACATCATGACGGTATCGAAAACACTCGGGGGCGGCATGCCGCTCGCCGCTGTCATTACCAATGACGATGTCGAAGAGGTGTGCCATCAGCGCGGCTTCTCGTTCTATACATCACACGTGTCCGACCCGCTGCCATCCACCGTGGGCCTGGCCGTGCTGGAAACCATCGCCCAGGAGCGGCTCCTCCAACGCAGCCAGGACATGGGCGCCTACCTGGCCGAGCGCCTGCAGGATCTGCAGCAACGCCATGAAGAGATCGGCGATGTTCGCGGCATGGGACTCCTGCGTGGCATCGAGCTGGTCCGCGACCGGGAAACGCGCGAGCCGCATCACGAGCTCGGCGCGCTCACCACCCGGCGCTGCCTCGAGCTTGGTCTCAGCATGAATATTCGCCGCCGCCCCGAGCGTGGGTCAGTGTGGCGCATCGCACCGCCGCTCACCGTCACCAAAGACAACATCGATCTCGCCATGACGATTTTCGACCAGGCGCTGACGGAAGCCAAAAACGACCTGGCCAAGTCCCCCGCGGCCAACTCGGCGCCGGCGCAGCGCGCGCCCCAGGTTCCTTGGCCCTCCGGACCGGGATCCCCGTGAAAAATGTTGACGGACGCGGGCCTGCGGGGCATTGTGGCAGCCCGTCGACACCGGCGGTGCACGCGTCGAGCGCATTCATCGGCGTCCACCCCGGGAGCGGCAAACTTTTCTTTCGTGCACGCAGGCAGACCGGGCGCTGCAAAGCGGATACCGGCTCCCTGAGATCAATCCATCATTGAGGCGAGGAAACACATGTTGAACAAATTCTTTTCGATTGTGGCATCCGGGGTGCTGCTGGGCGTGCTCGGCGCATCGGCAGCGTCCGCCGACGTGCTCGACGATATCAAGAAAAAAGGCGTGCTGGTGGTCGGCACCAAGGGCGACTACCGGCCGTTCGGTTATCTCGACCCGTCGGGCAAGATCGTCGGATTCGAAGCTGATCTCGCGGCCGACGTAGCGAAGCGCCTGGGCGTGAAGCTCGAGCTCACACCGGTCGTCGCATCCAATCGCATCCAGTTTCTGCAGCAGGGCAAGATCGACCTGATGATCGCCACCATGAGCGATACGCCGGAGCGGCGCAAGATCGTGGACATCGTCGACCCCGACTACTACGGCTCGGGTACCAACGTCATGGCGCCCAAGTCGCCGCACCTGACGGGTTGGGAAGCGCTTCGCGGCAAAAAGGTTTGCCTCATTCAAGGCGCCTTCTACAACAAGGAGCTGCAGGAAAAATACGGCGTCGAGGGCGTCGCCTTCCCCGGTACCGCCGAAGCTTACGCCGCTCTCAAGAACGGCAATTGCGTGGCGTTTGCCTATGACGACACGGCCATCGTGGGCGAATTGCTGAAGCCCGAGTGGAACACCTACGAAATGCCGCTGGACTCGATCCTGTTCCAGCCATGGGGCCTCGCGGTCAAGCAGGGCGAAAAGGGCTTCGCCGATTTCATGTCAAAGACGACCACCGACTGGCACAAGACCGGCTTCATTTCGCAGCTCGAGACCAAATGGGGCCTCAAGCCCACCCCGTTCGCCAAGGAAATGAGCGCCAAATACAAGTAACGCGCGGGCAGCAGCGACGAGGCTTAGGGCGGCGGCCGTGGCGACGGTCCTTCGTGGGCATTGCGCTGCCGCCTACCGTCCTTCCGGCGAACGTGGCGCCCCATCGTCATCCCTGCGAACGCGGCCGCGCTCCTCCGTCATCCGTGCGAAC
>JBDUCE010000461.1:0-2618 GCA_040003635.1 Betaproteobacteria bacterium | reverse complement strand
AGCTCGCCATGGCGGGCGGCCGTCTCGAAATCGCGTTGCTGCCGCTCGATCCGCCGGCGAGCCATGGACTCGAGTTGGTCGAATTTCAGGTCGCAAGCCATCCGAGCCAGCCCCTGGGGCCGCTCGCGCGCGTGGCGTCAGGGGGTGAGCTGTCACGTATCGCGCTCGCCATCCAGGTCGTGACCAGCGAAGTGGGCAACGTGCCGACGCTGATTTTCGATGAGGTCGATGCAGGCATTGGCGGCGCGGTGGCAGCGACCGTCGGAAGATTACTGCAGACCCTTGGCGTGCGGCGGCAAGTGCTTTGCGTCACCCATCTGCCGCAGGTCGCGGCCTTTGCGGACGCTCATTTTCGGGTGGTGAAGGAAGGCGACGAGGCCGCGGTTCGCACCAGCGTCGATCCCCTTGGCGCGGCCGACCGGGTCGAGGAAATAGCCCGCATGCTCGCCGGGAGCGCAATCACCGCCAAGACCCGCGCCCACGCGAAAGAATTGCTGGCGCAGCATCGCCGCACCGAGGCCGCGGGCGACACTGGTCGGGAGTGATTTGCGCGCCCGACCCCAAAAAAAACGCGGCCACCACGGCCGCGCTTGCATTAGTGAGGGGAGGCGAAGCGATTACACCCGGCGGGTCTTGCTCCGCGCGGTGCCGGCATACTTCATCGGCTTGGCCGCAGCGGTGTAATGCGGGTGCAGCGTGCCCTTGAGCCGCACCTTGCCCTTGGTGACCACTTTTCCGGCGCGATTCACGCGCATCATCCCCGGCTCGCGCGGCTCGACGGCCCCCGCGGAATCGCCGGTCTCGAGCCACTGCTTCACGCGCTGCGCGTCACCCACCCGGGTGTACTTACCGAGCGAGTCGAGGAGGACGATGACGAATGGCCGGCTGGAAATGGTCGCCATCATCACGAGACACTTCCCCGCCTCGCGAATGTAACCCGTCTTCGACAGCTGGATATCCCACTTCGGGCTCTTGACCAGCAGGTTGGTGTTGTTGAAACCGAGCACCTGGCCGGTGCCCTGGATTTCCACCGAGTGGCTGCCGGTGGTGCTGAATTCGCTGATCACCGGGTACTTGGCGGCGGCGCTGACCATCTTGGCAAGGTCGTTGGCCGTGGACACATTTTGCGCGGCCAGTCCGGTGGGATCGGCGAAGTGCGTGTGGGTCATGCCCAACGTCACGGCCTTCCTGTTCATTTCCGCGACAAAGGCCGGCGTGCCGCCGGGATGATGGCGGGCAAGACTCGAGGCGGCGCGGTTCTCCGAGGCCATCAGCGCGAGCCGCAGCATTTCGCGCCGCGACAACGTGGCCCCCATGCGCAGCCGGGACCTGCTGCCTTTGAGAAAATCGAAATCCTGCATCTCGACGTCGATGAGCTCTTCCATGGGGAGATTCGCATCGAGTGTCACCATTGCCGTCATGAGCTTGGTGAGGGAAGCGATCGGCGTCACATCGTCCGCGGCCTTGGCGTAGAGCGGCTGGCCGGTTTCGGCATCGAAGACCAGCGCGTTGGCGGAGAACAGCTTCAGCTTGCTCACGTCGGGGTTCCCGGCGAGCGGCTGGGCGGCGGCGGAAATTGCCGCCATTAGGCCCGCTAAAACAAAAAGAAAGCGCTGTTTCATGAGATGCAAAGCGAAGTGATGCTGCGTTATAGCACACGGTTTTGGCGCTCGCCAAGACCCCGGGCCTAAAATTCCTGCATTTGTTGCGGCGGCGGCATTCGCACCGTCGTCTTGATCGAGGGGACCCACCCCCCTCCAACCGCCTTGTGCTCCACGGGCTGACCGCCACATGCGCGCCCAGGCGGCCTCAGGACCTCGGCCCCACGGCCGCGAGCTGCCGATCCACGGCGCGCGCAGGATCGTCGTCCTCTTCAATATCGGCACCGGCGCTCGAAGCAACAGCCGGGGCGTGCCGCTGCTCGTCCTGCTGCAGCCGCCACATTCGCGCGTACACGCCATTGGCCGCCAGTAGCGCCACGTGTGTTCCGCGCTCGACGATCCGGCCTTGATCGAGCACCAGGATCTCGTCGGCATCCACAATGGTAGACAGCCGGTGGGCAATGGTGAGCGTGGTGCGGTCCTGGGCGATTCGCCGCAACTCCGCCTGGATCGCCTTTTCCGACTTCGAATCGAGTGCGCTGGTTGCCTCATCGAAGATCAGGATGCGTGGATCCTTGAGAATGGCGCGGGCGATGGCCACGCGTTGCTTCTCGCCGCCGGACAGCTTCAATCCGCGCTCGCCTACCGGGGTGCCGTAGGCTTCCGGCAACCCGGCCACGAAATCGTGGATTTGTGCCATCTGCGCCGCGGCCACGATCTCTCCCTTGCCGGCACCCGGCCGCCCGTAGGCGATGTTGTATTCGATCGAATCGTTGAAGAGCACCGTGTCCTGGGGAACGATGCCAATTGCCGCGCGCAGGCTGGCCTGCTTAACGCTTCGAATGTCCTGCCCGTTGACCAGAAGCCGCCCGCCGGAGACATCGTAGAAGCGGTAAAGCAGGCGCGCGAGCGTGCTCTTGCCCGAGCCGGACGGCCCTACCACCGCGACCGTGCGCCCCGCCGGAATGACAAAGCTCACATCGAACAGGATCTGGCGATTGGTCTCGTAGGAAAAAT
>JBDUCE010000460.1:0-2620 GCA_040003635.1 Betaproteobacteria bacterium | reverse complement strand
AGCCGTACGGTCCCCACCGGTGCAGGTACGGGAATGGTGCCGGCGAAATCTGCGTTCGGGTGTCGAGCCGCACCAGGCGCACCATCAACACGCCATCGGCACCCAAGCCCTCGACGGCGGCGTTCCAGCGCGGTTCATCGGCTTTGGCATCATCGGGCAGGAGCTGGTAACCCGGAACGGCGTCGACGCCGGCCGCCCGCAGATGGTACGAAAAGACGTCTTCGAAGACGCGCCGATCCGCGACGGTGCCCTGAATGCCCACCACCACCAGCTTGCGAAAGGGAGGACCGCTGAAGCCGGGATCGATCCAGGCCGTGCGAATCGCGGTGTTCGCACAGTCCGCGAGGGCGGCCAGCATCGCCATGCCGAAAAGGATTCGTGTGATGCGTCGCGCCATGATGCTCGCTCCCGTCGGTCGGTGTTTGAAGCCGGGTTGGTGCTGTTCGACCAACGCGCACATGCCTTCGTTCTGGTTCCCTAGCGCAAACGTGGCGTGAAACCCTTTACGTGGCCGACCCGTCCGCATGGCGGGGGACGTCCTGGCGTGCGGCCGCCATCGCGGCGTGCAACACTTCCGGATCGCCGATGTGGTTGGCGAGCAGCAGGATCAGTCGCGCATTGACCAGCGCGCTCTCCCCCTCGGTCAGGCCGCGATGTGTCGCGATGAGCGCGTCATAGAAGTCGTCGGGAGCATCGAGGTTGGGGTCGGTGTTGAGGGTCGGCACTGGTCGCTCCTTCACGGTAGTTGTTCGCCGGTGCTCGCGCGTGCGAGCGCCGCGCGGATCGCGCCCGCATCGAACGATCGCCATCGGGCACACACCATCTGGTCCGGGCGAAAAAGGTAGCAGGTGCCGGGCTTGCCGTCGTAGCGGCGGGTGAGCAAGCCCATCGGATCCGCGATGCCCCGACGCCCGCCGACACGCAGTACGCGACAGGAAATGGCAGCGGCAGCCAACGCGTCCTCGTCCTTCTCCGGGACGCCGTCACCGAATACCAGCAGTGTAAAGCCCTGGCCGAGATAGCCGAGCAACCACTGCGCGTGCGGGCCCGTCACCGGGGCATCGGCGGCCGGCGCCCCCGGCACCATCGCGCCTTCGAAGGTTTCGCCCGGCCGATCCGACGTGTTGAGCGGCGAGTCCAGGTAAACACATGGCATCGACAGCCGGCCGCTGTTGACCAGCCTGCGTGCAAACGGATAGCGCCTGGCGAGACCCAGCACCGCATCGCGAAAGGTGCGCGACACGGCGCTTTTGGGAGTGATGAAATCCGTCGCGCGCGTGGAGTTGAGTAGATTCTCATCGGCGGCGGCGCAGCGTTCGCTGTCGAAAGTGTCGAGCAGCCGCTCCGGAGCGAGACCCTTCATCACCAGGTCGAGCTTCCACACCATGTTGTCGGTGTCCTGAAAGCCACTGTTCGCGCCGCGCGCGCCGAAGGGTGAAACGAGATGCGCCGCATCGCCCACGAACAGCACCCGGCCCTCGCGAAACCGCGGCAGGCGCCGGCATTGGAACGTGTACACGCTCGCCCATTCGATTTCGAACTGCGCATCGGCGCCCAGCATCGCCCGCAGCCGAGGCAGGATGCGCTCGGGTTTTTTCTCCTCCTCCGGATCGGCTTCCCACCCAAGCTGGAAATCGATGCGCCATACGTCGTCGGCCTGGCGATGCAGCAGCACTGACTGGTCGGGATGAAACGGTGGATCGAACCAGAACCAGCGCTCGGTCGGGAAATCCGATTGCATGTGGATGTCGGCGATCAGGAAGCGATCACGGAAGACCTGCCCTTCGCTTTCAAGACCGAGCATCGTGCGCACCGGGCTGCGGGCGCCGTCGGCGGCAATGAGCCAATCGCAGGAGGCGCTGTATTCGCCGTCCGGACACGCCACCCGCACCGTGACCTCGTTGGCGTGGGCGTCCAGCCCGATCACCTTGTTCTTCCAGCGCATGCTCGCCGCCGGCAGTTGCTGCAACCGGCGAACCAGGCATTCCTCGAGATGATATTGCTGCAGATTGACGAAGGCAGGATGGCGATGGCCGGTTTCGGGCTGGAGATCGAATTGATAAACCAGCTCGTTGCGGTGGAAGACCTTGCCGACGTTCCAGCGCACGCCTTTGCGCACGATCGGCTCCGCGCAACCCAGGCGATCGAGGATTTCGAGGGCGCGCTTGGCGTAGCAGATGGCGCGCGAGCCGATGCTGACCGTATCTTCCTCGTCGAGCACCAGCACCGGGATATTGCGCTGTGCGAGGTCGATCGCCGCGGCAAGTCCCACCGGGCCGGCTCCGACCACGATCACCGGATGATGACGCGGCGCCCCGTCCTGGTCCGGCGAACGCACGTAGGGGTAGACGGGGTTGGTGTAGGTCTTCATCGCGGATCGGGCCTTCGCACTGTCGCCGTGGTCATCGTCGGGCGTCAGGTCCGGCTCGATTCATTCGTACTCCTGACAGTGGCGGAGGCGCAAACGGTTCGGTCGGGTCCGCGTCAGTACGCGAACTTTGCAACGGCCTTCTCGTCCCACTCGATTCCCTGGCCCGGCCTATCCGGAATGATCAGGAAGCCATTCACGTGCCGTCGCGTTCCCTAGCCTTCGAGCGCTTCCCACATCTCCTTGTCGCGT
>JBDUCE010000070.1:0-8769 GCA_040003635.1 Betaproteobacteria bacterium | reverse complement strand
CGGGCGCCAGCGCCCTGCTCGTCTATACCGTACTGACCCTGGTCGCAATGGCACTGTTCGGACGGCACACGTGGCTCGCGAACGGAGAAGCGTTCTCGATGGTGTACGGATTGCTCGCACGCTTTGCACCCACCGAGGTTCGCGCGCTGGGCGAGTGGAACCTGCGCCCTTATGCGGTCGGACTGCTCGTCGAAGAACCGGCCCCGGTGTCGCTTCTGGCACTGGTGGTACTGATGCTCGCGAGCGTAACCTTCGACGGATTCGTCGAGACGCCGGCGTGGGCGAGCTTATCCGAGATCGTGAGCCAGTGGCTTGCGCTCGCCGATGGCGCGGCGGGTTCGCGCGAGGCCCTCTACACTGCGTCGCTGCTGGCGTTCGCGGGTGTGTTTTTCGGCATTTATCTGGCGTTCAGCCATGCCATGGCAAAGGCGGCAGCGCTGCATGCCAGAACGCATGACCTGGCCGCATCGCCTTATACCCCGATGCTGCTCGCGCGTTTTTTCATACTCACGTTATTGCCGATCGCCATTGCCTATCACATCGCCCATTACCTGTCGTTCCTGTTGATGGCGGGGCAGTACCTGATTCCGCTGGCCTCCGATCCCTTCGGCTTCGGCTGGGATCTCTTCGGCACCAAACGATACTTCGTGCGCCTCGCCATCATCGATGCGCGCGTCGTCTGGTATACGTCCGTCGGTGCCATCGTCGCCGGGCACATCGCCGCGGTGTATCTTGCGCATGTGATGGCGCTGCGCGTCTTTCGCGACCGGCGCATGGCGATGGCGAGCCAATATCCGCTGCTGGTCCTGATGATCGGCTACACCATGGTCAGCCTGTGGATCATTGCCCAGCCGATCGTCAGCAGCCGGTGAGCCGCGTAGTCCGCTAAACAGATCCGACCCGCCTCGATAACCCACCTATCCCGGTGTCGCCGGCCGCGTGGCACCCAGTGCGCCGAGGAGCTCGATCGGCACGGGAAACACGATGGTCGTGCTCTTGTCGCCGGCAATGTTGCCGAGCGTCTGCAGGTAGCGCAACTGCATCGCCTGCGGCGCCTGGGCCAGCATCTGGGCTGCCTGCAGCAGCTTTTCGGAGGCCTGCAACTCGCCTTCCGCATGGATGATCTTGGCGCGGCGCTCGCGCTCGGCCTCGGCCTGGCGGGCGATTGCGCGCACCATCGACTCGTTCAGATCGACTTGCTTGATCTCGACCGTCGAAACCTTGATTCCCCAGGCATCGGTTTGCTCGTCGAGCACCTTCTGGATGTCGAGGTTCAGCTTCTCCCGGTCCGCCAGCAACTGGTCGAGCTCGTGCTTGCCCAGCACCGAGCGAAGCGTCGTTTGCGCGAGCTGGCTCGTGGCTTCGAGAAACCGCACGACCTGGATCACCGACTTCTCGGGATCGACGACCCGGAAATAGATAATGGCGTTCACCTTGACCGACACGTTGTCGCGGGTAATGACGTCCTGCGGCGGCACGTCGAGCACCACGGTGCGAAGGTCGACCCGCACCATCTGCTGCACGACCGGGATAAGGATAAAAAGACCGGGTCCCTTGACCTTCCAGAAGCGGCCGAGCATGAACACGACGGCGCGCTCGTATTCGCGCAGCACCCGAACCGACGTGGCCAACACAACGGCGATGACCAACACCACGATACCGAGCTGGATCAGAGCAACCATCGCTAACCTCCTTCGTTGAGCGGAGCGACCACGAGCACCAGGCCGTCCATGGCGAGAACCTTCACTTCCTGTCCGCGTCGCAACGGCCCTGCGCTGCGGACGCGCCATTGCTCGCTTCGCACCCGCGCCCAGACTTCGCTTCCGGCGTCGTCGAGCACGACACCCACACTGCCGATCATCTGCTCGCTGCCACTGACAACAGGCCGGCGCCGGGACTTGAGCGCCGCCGTGGAAACCGCAAAAACAAAGACGCCCGTGACGACTGCCAGCGTCACGACGAACGAAAGAGGGACGCCGAAGCCGGGAATGTCGGTATCGATCAGCATCAGCGCGCCGACGACGAAGGCGATGACGCCGCCGATGCCGAGCGAGCCGAACGCCGGTAGGAACACTTCGGCGATCATGAATCCCACGCCAAGAACGATAAGCCCGAGGCCCGCGTAGCTGATCGGCAGGAGTTGCAGCGCGAACAGACCCAGCAGCAGGCAGATCGCTCCGGCGACCCCCGGTAGCACCAGCCCCGGGCTCATGAACTCGAAAAAGAGTCCGTACACGCCTGCCATCAACAGCAGGAGCGCGAAGCTCGGATTGGTGATGACCGCGAGGAATTTCGTCCGGCCGTCCGGTTCGATCCGGGTGATCACGGCACCCGCTGTGTGCAGCGTGTGCTCGCCCGCAGCCGTCGTTACCCGTCGGCCCTCGAGCTTCGTCAGGAGATCGGGAACATCATTGGCCACGACGTCGATCACCTTTTGCGTCAGTGCTTCCGGCGCGGAAAGGCTGACCGCTTCGCGTACGGCGCGTTCACCCCATTGCGCATTGCGCCCGCGCAACTGGGCCAAGCCGCGAATGTACGCGGCCGCATCGTGGACCTGCTTGCGCGTCATCGCGCTGTCAGTGGAGGGGTTGATGCTTGCCTTGGGTAGCGATTGATCCTTGCCGCCCTTCGCCGTAGTTTGATCCTTGCCGCCCTTCCCTGCGTTCTCCGGCGCGGAAGGCACCGGCATGGACGGTGTCTCGGGCGCGCCGATCTGGACCGGTGTCGCCGCGCCGAGATTGGTTCCCGGGGCCATGGCGGCGACATGGCTTGCGTAGAGGATGTAAGTTCCCGCACTCGCGGCACGTGCACCGCCGGGCGCGACGAACGTTGCGATCGGTACGCGCGCCGCGAGAATCGCCTTGACGATGTCGCGCATGGAGAGATCGAGCCCCCCCGGCGTGTCGATTTCAAGTACGACCAGCTCGACGTTGTCCTGCTGAGCGCGGTCGATGCCGCGGATGACGAAATCCGCGGTGGCGGGTCCGATCGCGCCGTCGAGTGCCAGCACGCGCACCGACGATGGCGCAGCGCTGGCCGCGCTCCCAACGGCACCGAGCAAAATGACCGCGCATACCCGCAGCCATTGGATGATCATCACGTGCGTACCCCGTGAAAACGGCAGGTGCAACCATTATAGGCGGCAGTCGTTTCAGCCGCCGGCCGGTACCAGTCGCAGCCGGGTGATCTCCGAGGGCGCGCCGAGCCGCTTCGGCGGTCCCCAGTAGCCGGTGCCGCGGCTTACATAGACCCAGAGGCTCTCCAGGCGGTGCAGGCCGGCGGTAAACGGCTGCTGCAACCGCACGAAAAGCGTCCAGGGCAGGAATTGGCCGCCGTGGGTATGTCCGGAGAGCTGGAGGTCGAACCCGGCTTTCTGTGCGGCAACAGCCGATCGTGGCTGGTGGGCGAGCAGCACGCGCACCATCGCACCCACCGGCGCGCCGGCGATCGCTACCGCCGGATCGCTCCGGTGCGCAGGATCGAAGTGATGTCCGCTGTAATCGGTAACGCCCGCCATCACCACCGATGCGCCATCGTGGCGCAGCACGACGTGCTCGTTGATCAGCACGCGCATGCCCAGGCGGTGGAGCTCGGCCATCCAGGCCTGCGCGCCCGAGTAGTACTCGTGATTGCCGGTGACGAAATACGTGCCATGTCGCGATGCGAGCCGCGCGAGTGGCTCGGTATGCCGCGCGAGTTGGCTGACACTCCCGTCCACCAGATCGCCGGTCACGGCAATTACGTCGGCGCCGAGACGGTTCACCGCCTCGACAATCGCTTCGACATAGTTGCGTTTGATCGTCGCGCCGACATGGAGGTCGCTGATCTGCGCGATCGTGAAGCCGTGCAACGCCGCCGGGAGATCCGTGATCGGGATATCGACGGATCGCACGCCGGCGGGTCGCCGGGCGTTGAAGAAGCCGATGCCGGTGAGCAAGGCGGCGAGTGCCGGCACGCCGATGGCACTGTACGACGCAACCACTTGCAGCACGTCATCGAGAAGGCCCACGGCGTGCAGCGCAATGCCCACGAGCAGCGCGGCGTCGCGCAAAAGGGTCAGGACGAAGAGCGACGAAAACGCGCCCATGGCGAGCCAGCTCGCAAGCGTCAACCGGTCGGCCAGGGGCTGCCGGGTGCGGCGCCGGAAGACAAGGCCCACGGGAATGAGGCACGTCGACGCGACGAGCCACAGACTCGTCGCCGCAATCCCGATCGCGCCGAGGGTGCCGGCGGGCATCGCGGGCAGCAGGCGCCACCCGATGTAGGCATGCAACAGCAGAACAATACCAAGCAGGCGAAACATGAGGCTGGCGGGCGAGCGCAGGGGCGCGCGGGATGATGGAGGAAGCTTGCCAGATGAGGGCGATCCGGGGCGATGGCAAGCTCCGGCAGGCGACAGGTGGTTGCCGACCCGTCGCGAACGTAGGGCTGCGTCGAAATCGGAATTCGGGCGTGCGGCCCCGGCGTAGAGCCCAATCCGGCGCGTTCCGTCGCCCGGGTTTCATCTTGAACGCGCGCCGCGGGTTGGTTATGATGCTGGCGTTAATGCCCAACGGGGATTGTTAAGCAGACTCCCCGCCCCAGACGTCCTCGGCGTCCAAGTTCTGCTCCTGGTTTGGGTTCGCAGCCCACATGGGAGTGAGTATTGGACGCTACCGTGAGAATTCTCCTGTTTGCAATGCAAGCCTGCCCCCGCGGCATCTTGCAATGAACGATCGCGCGCCCTATTCGCTGGCCCAGCTCACGCGGTATTTTCTCCGACTCGGCAGCATCGGGTTCGGTGGTCCCGTCGCCCTCGTCGGCTACATGTATCGCGACCTGGTGGAGAAGCGTCGCTGGATCACGGAAGAAGATTACCGGGAAGGCCTCGCGCTGGCCCAGCTGATGCCGGGACCGTTGGCAGCGCAGCTCGCCATGTATCTCGGTTATGTGCACTTCCGCATCATCGGGGCGACGGTGATCGGCGTCGCCTTCGTGCTGCCTTCCTTCCTCATGGTCATTGCGATCGGCTGGGCCTATGTGCGCTACGGCGGACTACCCTGGATGCAAGCGGCCTTTTACGGGGTGGGCGCGGCCGTCATTGGCATCATCGCCATCAGTGCCTACAAGCTCACCAGCAAGAATATCGGCCAAGACAAACTGCTGTGGGCCATCTATCTGGTGACGGCAGCCGTCACGGTGTGGACGCAATCGGAAAGCGTCTGGCTGTTTCTCGGCGCGGGCGTGCTGGTATGGCTGGTGCGAGCGCCCCCAAAACGCTGGTTCGGGAACGATGCACTACCGGGACTGGTTGCGCTCGGCCAACCGTGGACGCCGACTTGCGCCGTCGCTGCCGGCTTCGATTGGTCGCTGCTCGCCCAGCTCGGCGCCTTCTTTGCGAAGGCCGGCGCCTTCGTTTTTGGCAGCGGTCTTGCCATCGTCCCGTTCCTCTATGCGGGGGTGGTCAACCAGAATCATTGGCTGACCGAGCGCCAGTTCGTGGACGCTGTGGCAGTCGCGATGATCACGCCGGGTCCCGTGGTCATTACCGTCGGATTCATTGGCTACCTCATTGCAGGTTTGGGCGGCGCCGTGGTCGCGGCACTGGGCACCTTTTTGCCGTGTTACCTCTTTACCGTGCTCCCCGCGCCCTATTTCAAGAAATACGGCAAGCGCCCGGGGCTGATCGCGTTCGTGAACGGCGTGACGGCAGCGGCCATCGGTGCGATCACCGGCGCCGTATTGGTCCTTGCCGGGCGTTCGATTGTGGATCTCCCCACCGTTCTGATTGCGCTCGCGGCGGTAGGTTTGATTTGGAAAGTGAAGAGGCTACCCGAGCCGGTCATCGTTGCGGCGGCAGCCGTCATCGGCTTCGTAGCGTTTCCCGGGCTGCATGGCTAACCACGCGGCAGCGGCCACTAAGCATGGAAGCAATATGAACAGGATCATTGGTGCGGTTGGCATTGCTCTTTTTGGCTACACCCTGACAGGAGGAGTGACCATGGCGGAGACGATCAATTTTGACGCCGATGCGGCAGGCGCGGCACCTTCCGGCTGGACTGCCGGCGTTACGGGCCGCGGCACCCATCGCTGGACCGTCGAAGCCGACGCCGGCGCGCCGTCCAAACCCAATGTCATGAAGCAGAGCGGACGGGGCGACTTCCCTTGGTGCGTGAAGAACGACACCTCATTCGCGGACGGCCATGTCGAGGTGAAATTCAAACCCATCGCGGGCAAGGAGGACCAGGCGGGCGGTCTCGTCTGGCGATGGAAGGACGGCGACCACTATTACGTCGCCCGAGCCAACGCACTGGAAAACAACGTCTCGCTGTATTACACCCAGCATGGGCGCAGGATCACGATCAAGTACGTCGATGCGCCTGTTGCCGGGAAGCAGTGGCATACGCTGCGCGTGGAGTTCGATGGCAAGCGCATTCGCGTCGCGCTCGATGGCAAGGTCTACATCGAGGCCGACGACGAGCACATCGGGGGGCCGGGGCGCGTTGGCGTCTGGACAAAAGCCGACAGCATCACCCTGTTCGACGACTTTGCTTACGGACCGGCGCAACGCAAGTGAAGCCGGTGCTCGTGTGGGGGCTCGGCGACATCGGTTCGCCGGTTGCCCGGATTACCTGAAGGAGTCATGGATGAATGCCCGAATTCAGGATTTGCCTTTCGATCCCGCCGCGCTGCGCGGCCTGTCGGAGCAACTCCTTCGCAGCCATCACCAGAACAACTACGGTGGTGCGGTGAAGCGGCTCAACGCCATCCGCGAGCAGTTGGCCGCGCTGCGGTTTTCCACCGCGCCCGGATTCCAGCTCAACGGCCTGAAGCGAGAGGAGCTGATCGCAACCAACTCGATGCTGCTGCACGAGTTGTACTTCGGCGGTCTCGGTGGTGATGGAAAGACGATGGAGCCGGCGATGGCGTTGGCGCTGGACGCAAACTTTGGCAGGGTCGCGCGCTGGCGGGAAGAGTTTGTGGCGATGGGCAAGGCGCTCGGCGGTGGTTCAGGGTGGGTGCTGCTCATGTTCCAGCCGCGCGAGGGCACGCTCGTCAATCAATGGGCAGCCGACCATACGCAGATTCTCGCCGGAGGCACGCCGCTCCTGGCGCTGGACATGTACGAGCATTCGTACCACATGGACTTCGGCGCCGCGGCCGGCGCCTATGTCGATGCCTTCATGGAGAACATCGACTGGGCGGCGGTTTACAGGCGCTACCAGGCCGCCGTGCATAGCGCCAGCGAGCCTTTCGGCGCGGCGCACGACGAGGTGGCCGGCGCCACGCTGATCGATGTGCGTCGGGCCGGCGTATTCGAGCAAGCCACCACGACGATTCCGGGCGCCCGGTGGCGCGACCCCGCCCAGGTGGCCGACTGGTCCGGCGAACTGCCCGCCGAGCGTGAGGTGATCGTGTACTGCGTCTACGGTCACGAGGTCGACCGCGCCACTGCAATGCGCCTGCGCGCTGCAGGCCTCAAGGCACGCTATCTTCGCGGCGGTATCGACGGCTGGAAGGCGGCCGGCCAGGCGATCAGCCCCAAGGGCACCGGAACCGAAGGGGAGGCTGAATGATCGCCACCGTTCAGTCCGCGTGCTTCTTCAGGAATGCCAGCGTCTTCTCGTTGAACGCGGGTACGTTTTCGTACAGCGGCGCGTGCGAGCAATCCTCGAAGATGTAACGCTCGGAGCCCTTGATGCCGTCCTGCAGCCGGTCGGCGAAGCGGGTCGAGGTGACCATGTCGTGGCGCCCGAAGGTGATCTGCGTCGGGGCGCGGATCTTGCCAAGCCGGGCCTCGGCGTCGTGAGCCATGACCGCATCGGCGTGCTGGATGAACGCATCGACCGGCTGCCTGGGGCGACCGCGCACGAAGTCCGAGAGGGCCTGGATGTAGTCCGGTTGCCGCGCGTACAGCTCCGGCGTGAGGCACCACGGGAAGATCCCCTGGATCAGCATCTCCGGCACGCTGTTCATCGCCTTGGCCATCACCTGCCAGCCTTGCACGACCGCCTTGATATAGGCATCGCTTTTGGGCCAGCCGCTGTGCAACGAAAGCGATTTGACCCGATCGGGATACTTGGCGGCCAGCCAAGTGCCGGTGGCGGCCCCCAGGGAGAGCCCGGAAATGTGGGCCCTGGGGACTCCGATCGCCTGCATGAGTGCGGCGATATCGTCGGCGAACATCTCCGTCGAGTAAGCGCCGGCCGGCTTATCCGACTCTCCGGTCCCGCGCAGATCGACCGAGATGCAGGTGAAGTGCTTGGAGTAGTCCGCGACCTGAAACGCGTAACACGCGTGATCGGCCGCCAAGTGCGGGATTAGCAGCAGGGGCTCACCGCTCCCCTGTTGGTCGTAATTCATCGCGATGTTGCCGGCTCGAATCCTGGGCATGGTCTCCTCCTGGCAGAGGTCCTCGTCGCCGGACAGGAATTCCAAACCCCGCCAATCACTTTGTCGACGAGAGGACACCCGGCCATCGTACGCCTGCTCCGGGAATCGGGCGCGGCCAGCGAGGCAGCGCTGCCGGCCGATTCCAGACCGTGATCGATGCCGTGCTCACCAAGTGTTGCGCAGTTCGCGGAGCTTCAAGAACACCGTGCGTTGGTCGGGCTTTTCGGGCAAGTCGGGAAAGGCTTCGCGCAACTTCGCGATCACCGTAGGGCTGGTCAGCCGAAAGAACGTATTGACCCTGCTCTCGACTTCGAGCGTCGAAATATAGGCGCTATCGGGGTCTTGACCCGCGATCTTGTCGAGCATTTCCCCGGCGCTCTCGTTATCAGGCTCGCG
>JBDUCE010000069.1:0-8773 GCA_040003635.1 Betaproteobacteria bacterium | reverse complement strand
GTGTTCATCTCGATGCCGAAGCGCATCCGCAGCACCTTCGCTTCGCGCGGGGTCAAGGTGTCGAGAATATCCTTGCACACGTCGCGCAGGCTGGCGTTGACCGCCGCATCCGACGGCGCGATCGTCGACAGGTCCTCGATGAAATCACCGAGATGCGAATCGTCATCGTCGCCGATCGGCGTCTCCATGGAAATCGGCTCCTTGGAGATCTTGAGGATCTTGCGGATCTTCTCCTCGGGCATTTCCATCTTTTCGGCGAGCAGCGCCGGGTCGGGCTCCTGGCCGGTTTCCTGCAGGATCTGGCGCGAGATCCGGTTCATCTTGTTGATGGTCTCGATCATGTGCACCGGAATGCGAATGGTGCGCGCCTGGTCGGCGATCGAGCGGGTGATCGCCTGGCGAATCCACCACGTCGCATAGGTCGAGAACTTGTACCCGCGCCGGTATTCGAACTTGTCCACCGCCTTCATGAGGCCGATATTGCCCTCCTGGATGAGGTCCAGGAACTGCAAACCGCGGTTGGTGTATTTCTTGGCGATCGAAATCACGAGCCGCAGATTGGCCTCGGTCATCTCGCGCTTCGCCTTGCGTGCGCGCGCCTCGCCCTGCGACATCTGCTTGTTGATGTCCTTCAGGTCCTTCAGCGGAATCATCACCCGCTTCTGGAGGTCGAGCAGCTTCTGCTGTTGCTCGACGATGGCCTGCCGGTACTTCGCGAGCTGTTCGCTATAGCCGTGCCTGGCCGCGACCTCACGGTCGATCCAGCGCAGGCTCACTTCGTTTTCCGGAAATTTCTTGATGAAGTCCGGACGCGGCATACCGGCCTTGTTCACCACGAGATCCTGGATCTTGCGTTCGGTCTGGCGGATGTTGTCGACTTCGGAGCGCACGCTGTCGCACAGCTTCTCGACCTGGCGCGCGGAAAACCGGATCTGCATCAGCTCGTTGCTGATCTTCTTCTGCAGCTCCATGTACTTCGGCGCCTTGTGTCCTTCCTTCTGGAGCACGGCGAGCATGCGCGTGAAATGCTTGCGGATGGTGGCAAAGCGCTCGAGCGCCGCCGTCTTCAGGCGTTCCAGGTTTTCGGCAGCAATCGCGCCGGCGTCACCCTCGTCCTCTTCTTCCTCGAGGTCGCCTTCGACGTCTTCGAGGGCATCGAGCTCCTCATTGAAATCCATCAGCCCATCAACGAGGTCGTCGATCTTCAACTCGTCCTTGCCGATTTTTTCGGCGAGGTCGAGGATTTGCGTGACGGTCATCGGGCAGGCCGAGATCGCCATGATCATGTGCTTCAGGCCTTCCTCGATGCGCTTGGCGATTTCGATCTCGCCTTCGCGCGTCAGGAGCTCGACCGAGCCCATTTCGCGCATGTACATGCGCACCGGATCGGTGGTGCGGCCGAACTCCGAATCGAGCGTGGAGACCGCGGCCTCCGCCGCTTCTTCGACGTCTTCGGTGGGCGCGGTGGGCGCCGACTCGGACAGCAGCAGCGTTTCGGCATCAGGCGCCTCGTCGTACACCTGGATGCCCATGTCGCCGATCATGCCGATGATGCCTTCGATCTGCTCGGCATCGAGCACGTCGTCGGGCAGATGATCGTTGATCTCGGCGAACGTCAGGAACCCGCGCTCCTTGCCCAGCACGATCAAAGTCTTCAGGCGGCGCTTGCGCGCCTCGACGTCGGCCGGCGTCAATACCCGGGGAGCAACTTCGTGTTGCCGGCCCTTGCCCTTTTTGGTGGCGGCGTCTTCCGCGCGCTTGCCGGCGAGCTTGGCGGCGATCTCACCCACCGTCGTCGGCTTGTGATTGATCGGCGTGCCCGCAGGCTTTCCCGTCCCCTTGACGCCAAGGGCGTGGGCCGCCATCACCGCCGTGCGGGTCGAGGGCTTGCTGCTGGAAGAGGGCGCCTTGGTCAAAAGCTTCGCCGACTTCGATTTCGAGTCGTTCGAAGGTACCGCGCTGACGGGCTTATGGGCACTCCGGGCTACGACTTTCAGCGTGCTGGTCGGCTTCAGCCTGGCCGGTGCGTTCGATTTGACGGCTTTGCCCTTCGCGACAATCTTGCGGGTTGCGGACTTGGCGAGCCTTTTGGGCAGTTTCCTGGCGACGACGGGCTTCGCTTTCGGCGCGGGGTGCTTTGCTTTCGGCGCGGGGCGTTTCGCGGCCGGCTTGGCCGCAGGTTTGCCGTGCTTCTTGGCGGCTGGTTTTTTCGCGCTTGGTTTTTTCGCGGTCGGCTTTTTGGCCACGGGGCGCGACGCCGTCCGGCCGCGCGCGGGCGACGCCGGCTTCTTGCCGGCACGGGCGTGGGATGCGGCGGGTGACTTGCGCAGCGGCTTCGCGAGCTTCTTGGCCATGGCGGTCCTAGCGGTTCGGGGTTCCTGGTGCACACATGGGGGCGACCGGGAAAACTTCAAAGTATAACATGTGCTTATATCGATTCAGCCGGGCAAGCAGGCCATTTGACCCGCTAACCTCAATTTGCGAAGCGCGCGAACGACCCCGGCAAGGTACCGGCGCAATGTCCAACTGCGTCCCCGCCAGGCCTGCCTGGCCTTGAGCGCCGTCGCGTCACGCAGCGCCGTGGGACGAATCCACCGGGCTTGGGGGAAGCGCCCGGCGAACCATTTCCAGTTGGCGCAACCGTTCTGTTTCTTCCGCCGAGGGTGAAGTTCCCGCCACCGGCGACATCGGCGCGCCCGCGCGTTGCGCTTGCTGCCAGTACCGCTCGACCCCCGCCTGCAAATGCAACGCCGCCTGTTCCGCCGTCAGCCCGTGGTCTTCCGCTGTCGCGACGGCTTGCGCCAACACGCCCGCATGCGCCGAGCCGGCAAAATGCTGGAGCACGCCCGGCGTGCTGACAGGCCCTGTCGCCTCCCTGCAGAACGCGACCACGGCACTCAGGGCCGCACCCTCGGGGGTGCCGTCCTGCGGCTGTGGCAAGGCAATGGCGCGGGCCAAGTCAGGCTGCAGCAGAAGGCTTTGCAGCAACTCGCGCACCAGCGACGGCGCCCGCCTGCCCACGGCGGCGGCCGAAGCGCGGCGCCGCGGTGGGTCGAAGCTCGCCGCGGCGCGAGCGTTTTCAGGACTCGCCGCGGGTCCCAGCAGCGTCCTTAGTTCGGCCTCGGGCAGGCCGGCAAGTTCCGCCAGCCGCCGGCGCAGCATCGCCGCCAGAATCGGTGCCGTCAGTTGGCTCAAATAAGGCCGGGCCGCGGCCAAAAGCGCCGCGCACCCTTCCGGGCTGGTCGGTGGGTGCTGGGCTTTGAGCTCGGTGAGCAGGAACTCCGACAGCGGCCTGGCCTGCGCGACAAGCGTCTCGAAAGCGGCCTTGCCGCGCTGGCGCACGTAGTCATCCGGGTCGTCGCCGTCGGGAAGAAAAAGAAACGTTGCTTCCTTGCCATCGACCAGCGCGGGCAGTGCATTTTCCAGCGCGCGCCACGCAGCTTTGCGCCCGGCGTTGTCGCCGTCGAAGCAGAACACCACGCGATCGGCGAGACGAAAAAGCTTTTGCAGGTGCGTGGGCGTAGTGGCGGTGCCAAGGGTCGCGACCGCGTACTCCACGCCGTGTTGCGCGAGGGCGACGACATCCATGTAGCCTTCGACCACGACCACTTTCCCGCTGTCCCGAATGGCACCACGCGCCTGATAGAGCCCGTAGAGCTCGCGGCCCTTGGAGAAAAGCGGCGTCTCGGGCGAGTTGAGGTATTTGGGCTCGCCCACGGCGATGATCCGTCCGCCGAAACCGATGACTTGCCCGCGGCTATCATGAATCGGGAACATCACGCGGTCACGAAATCGGTCGTAGCGCTTGCCGCCCTCGCCGGCAATCACCAATCCGGCCGTTTCGAGCCCAGGCTCCTCGTAACGCGGAAACGCCGCTGCGAGCGGCTGCCACGCGTCCGGCGCATACCCGATGCCGAATCTCGCGGCGACCAGTCCGGTGAGGCCGCGTCCCTTGAGATACGAAATCGCGGCCGGGGATTCCTTCAAGCGCGCGCGGTAGAACCGGGCGGCCTCGAGCAGCAGCTCAGCGAGGCCCAGGGACTGCTCGCGGCGCTGCGTTTCGCCGGAGCGTTCCTCGCGGGGCACTTCGAGCCCGGCATCCCGGGCGAGCTCTTCCACTGCTTCCGGGAAGGCGCGACCGCCGTGCTCCATGAGAAATCCGATCGCAGTACCGTGGGCGCCACAGCCGAAGCAGTGATAGAACTGCTTGGTCTGACTGACCGTAAACGAGGCGGTCTTCTCGTTATGAAACGGGCAGCATGCGGCGTAGTTGGCGCCGGCCTTCTTGAGCGGCACATAGCGATCGATGACATCGACAATGTCGATCCGGGCCAGCAGCGTCTGGATGAAATCGTTTGGAATCATGAATTCGCGCTGCCCGGCCGTCCCCGGCGCGAGGCCACCGGATGGGCACCGCATTGCCAAAGCGTGACGGCCTTCCGGTTGATTATAGGCGCCGGGCGGGGGGACACGGAACCGCGAATAATCGCGCCGCGATCCGGTCACCTCATGCGCGCGACGGCGCCGAGGCGTCAGGCCGAAAGGCGCGCCTTGACCTGGGCCGAGACGTCGCCGAGATCGGCGCGGCCGGCAAGCTTCGGGCGTAGCACCGCCATCACCTTGCCCATGCCGGCGATGCCGGCCGCACCGGTTTCGGCGATTGCGGCTTGGATCATCTGCGCGATCTCCGTGGGCGAAAGCGGCAGGGGCATGTATTCGGCGAGAACGGCGATTTCCGCTTGCTCGATGGCCACCAGATCCGGGCGCCCTCCGGCCCCGAACTGGGCCACCGAATCGCGGCGCTGCTTCATCATCTTGTCGATGATCGAAAGTACATCGGCATCGCTCAAGGTGATCCGCTCGTCCACCTCCCGCTGTTTCATGGCGGCGAGGAGCAGGCGGATGGTCGACAGCCGCGCGCTCTGGCGGGCGCGCATCGCGGCCTTCATGTCTTCGACGACGCGGTCTTTGAGGCTCATGGTCGGCACGCAAAATAAGGATGGTTGCGGTCGACGCCGATCTCGCGGATCGCCGCCGGAATGCAAAAGGGCGAATCGAATCGCCCTTTTTTGCGCCGGTTGCCCGGGTGAAACCTAGAAGAGCTTGGGCGGGAGCTGTTGGCTGCGCAAGCGCTTGTAGTGGCGCTTGACCGCGGCGGCGAGCTTGCGCTTGCGCTCGGAGGTCGGTTTTTCGTAGAACTCCCTGGCCCGCAGCTCGGTGAGGAGGCCGGTCTTCTCGATGGTGCGCTTGAAGCGGCGCAGGGCCACTTCAAAAGGCTCGTTTTCGCGGACGCGAACGCTGGTCATGTAGATCGTTCCTTGGCTGCCGGGGTTTTTGTTGCGTAACCAAGAACTATAGCAGACCCAAGTCCGCGGGGCAAGAGCGCTATAATCGCGCACGCCCTGGAGCGACGTCAGTCGGCCTCCGCTCCACGATATCGAGCCTCGACCCCCATGCGCGTGTTAGGCATCGAGACCTCCTGTGACGAAACCGGCGTTGCCATCTACGACAGCGCCGGCGGCGGCCTTCTTGCGCATGCGCTGCATTCCCAGGTCGACCTGCACCAGGCGTACGGCGGCGTGGTGCCGGAGCTCGCGTCGCGCGATCATGTCCGGCGCATCGTGCCCCTTGCGCGCCGCGTGTTGGCGCAGGCGCGCCTCACCCTGGCGGACCTCGATGGCGTCGCCTACACCGAAGGTCCGGGGCTCGCGGGCGCACTGCTGGTAGGCGCGAGTGTTGCCGCGGCGCTCTCGTTCGCGTTGCGCAAGCCCGTTATCGGCGTCCATCATCTCGAGGGACACCTCCTGTCACCGCTGCTGGCCACGCCGCAGCCCGCGTTCCCCTTCGTGGCGATGCTGGTGTCCGGCGGGCATAGCCAGTTGTTCGAGGTGGCGGCAGTCGGCGCGTACCGGCTTCTCGGCGATACCCTCGACGATGCGGCAGGAGAAGCCTTCGACAAGACGGGCAAGCTCCTCGGACTCGCCTACCCCGGCGGACCTGCGCTGGCGGCGCTTGCGGCAACCGGCGTGGCGGGGGCCGTCACATTGCCCCGGCCGATGAAGGATAGCGGCGACCTCGACATGAGCTTCAGCGGACTCAAGACGGCCGTCCTGACCATCACCCGCCGCGAGCCGTTGACCGCGCAGCGGAAGGCCGATATTGCGCGCGAGTTCCAGGACGCAGTGGTCGATGTATTGGCCGGCAAGGCGCTCGCTGCCCTGCAGGTCACCGGCCATCGTCGTCTCGTCGTCGCCGGCGGCGTCGGCGCGAACCGCATGCTGCGGGCGCGTCTGCAAGCCGATGTGGCCGCCGCCGGCGCGGAAGTCTTCTTTCCGGACCTCGAATTCTGCACCGACAACGGCGCGATGATCGCGCTCGTCGGCGCATTGCGTCTGCAGCGCGGAATGACCACGGATTATGCGTTCGCCGTGCGGCCGCGGTGGGAACTCGCCTCGATGCGCGTGCCGGGATGAGGTCAGCGTCCGATCCGGCGCTCGGTGCCCGAAAAAAGCTGCCGGATGTTCACCCGATGACGCCAGGCCAGAAGCAGCGCGATCGGCACCATCGCCCACGCGGTGAGAGCATTGCCGAATACATAAAAGGCGCCGACCGGCGCGAAAAGCGCAGCGACCAGCGATGCCACTGACGAGACGCGAAAGCCGAATGCGATCGTCACCCACACGATCGTCAGCACGAGTCCCAGCGGCGCGTGCAACGCGGTGATGATCCCGGCCGCGGTGGCCACGCCCTTGCCCCCGGCGAAGCGATGAAAGACCGGAAAGAGGTGGCCGAGGAATACCGCCAATGCCACTGCCGGCGCCGTCCATGCGGCCGTGCCCGCCGCGGGGCCGTAGCGAAGCGCGAGCCATACCGCCAGCCATCCCTTGGCGCCATCGCCGATCAGCGTCACCGCCGCTGCCGCCTTGTTCCCGGTACGCAGCACGTTGGTGGCGCCGGGATTGCCCGAGCCGTAAGTGTGTGGATCGGGCAGCCCGAGCACCTTGCTCGTCACCACGGCAAAGGAGATCGAGCCGATGAGGTAGGCCGCGAGGACAAAGCCGAGGGAAGCGATCATCATTAGCCTGTAGCCCGTTAGCCCGTAGTCCGTTCGACGAGCGCGGCGCAAGCGAGCGCTTTCGCGGCGAAGCCTGCGCAGCAGGTCGGTTAGAATGCGCGGATGATACGCACAATGCGGCTTGTCCGCCGAGCGGCCGCGACCACTGTGCATTGCGCCCGATGAACACCATCTTCATCAACGACCTGCGCGTGCAGACGCGCATCGGCGTTTATGCGTGGGAAGCGCATCTGCCGCAGACGTTGCGGCTCGACCTCGAGCTCGGCGTGCCGGAGGCGGCGTTCGCCTCGGATGATCTTGCCGACGCGCTCGATTACTCCCTCGTGGTGCAGCGGGTGCAGACCTTTGCCGCGGAGCATCGGCATCGCTTGCTGGAGCGCTTCGCCCAGGGCATCGCCGACATCGCGCTCGGTGATTTTCGCGCGCAGTGGGTCAAGGTCCGGGTCGCCAAGCTGGGCGCGGTGGCCGGAGTCAGGGAGATCGGCGTGCAGATCGAGCGCCGGCAAGCCTGACGCGTATCCCCGCACGGGAAGCCCCGCGGGCTTCAGGCGATGGCGACGATCGGTACGGACCAGGGCTCGGGCCACGCGATGCCATGCACGGCACAAGGCTCGCTGGCGATGCGCCAGGACCGAAATCCCGCACTGGCGAAGTGTTCCATCAGTGCGGCCTGCGAGAACAACCGCATCTCGAGCGTCCTCCCCGGCCCGCCGTGAAACACCAGGTTGCCGAAGGACTCGGCGCGGCCGTCACGGGTAATGTTGTGCAACCTCCACTGCCCGTTGCGCTGCTCGAGATGAAACTCGTTCAGCTCGGGAAAGTGCTCGACGCTCTCGGCGTCGAGCGAAAAGGGCACGGTGAAGATGAACACACCGCCCGGCTTTAGCAGTCGACGCGCGTTGATGAAGGCGATCTGCACCGGCGGGGCCACATGCTCGAAGACATCGCTCGCAATCAGGAAATCGTATTGGCCGGCCATCGACTCCGGCAGCCGCATGATGTCGAGCTGCGGCGAGGCATCGAACCAGGTGTTGGTGTAATTGAAATGCGCGGCCAGCGCGTGCGCATACCGGTCGTCGTCGGAGAGGCCGATGCCGCGGAGGTCGTTACGCACCGGCAATTCGGTGAGGGTCGCATCGTGTTGCAAGAGCTCGGTGCAAACGAGGTGCGCCACCGCGCGGAAGCGGACCGTCGATGCGCATCGATGGCACGAGGGTGTTTCGCGCGAAAGCGCCGCCGGGGCGACCGTGTTGGGTGTTCCGCACAGGTTGCACACGAACGCGATCGCGCCGTCTTCGGCCGGCAATGCAGCGGCGGCGCCGGTCGTCCTGGTTGCATCCGAGCGCTGGCCGGACTTCAGTCGCCGCAGCCAGGGACGAATCGAGGCGAGGCTCACGATCATGTTTGCGCGCCGCGCGACCCATTGCAACGTCTTGCCGGGTTCCCAGTGGGCGAAGGCACGTGCATCCCACGCGCCCCCGGCATGCCCTTCGGCATCACCGCGGCGCTACCTTACCCACGCGGATGGTGCGCCTGATGCAGTTGCTTCAGGCGTTCGCGCGCGACGTGAGTGTAGATCGTGGTGGTGGTGATGTCGGCGTGCCCCAGCAGCAATTGCACCACCCTAAGATCGGCGCCGTGGTTGAGCAGATGCGTGGCAAAGGCGTGCCGCAGCACGTGCGGTGAAAGTGCCGCGGC
>JBDUCE010000459.1:0-2627 GCA_040003635.1 Betaproteobacteria bacterium | reverse complement strand
ATTCCATGTACACCGCGTTCTGGTTGGTGTTCACGCCACGCCAGGGCCCGACCGGGACGTGGGTGTTGCGCATGGCATATTCGATCAGCAGGTTCGGCACGGTGTAGCCGAGTTGCGCATCACCCGGCTTTTCGTAATAGCCCTGGAGTTGCCGGTCATCCTTGCCGTCCTTTGCCGCAGCCTGGTTCAGGAACGCATTGATCGATTGCCCGGACACGCGCACGTGCAAGCCGACGAGGCCGCCGCTCTCGTCGATGCCCGCCTGCAACCGGCATTGCGAAATGGGACGATAGAAATCATGCGAGGTGTCCGATTCGCGGCTCCAGATCATCTTGATCGGCACCCCGGGAAACTGCTTCGCAATCGATACCGCCTGGCGCACGAAATCGGTATTCCCGCGCCGGCCGAAGCCGCCGCCCAACGTGTGCTTGTACACATCGCACTTCTCGAGCGGGAGCCCCGATTCGTCGGACAGCGCGGCCAGCGCGCCTTCCGCGTTCTGGGTCGGTGCCCAAATCTCGGCGCGGTCAGCCGCGATTCTGGCCGTGCAATTCATGGGCTCCATCGTGGCGTGGGCGAGGAATGGCGTGGAGTACACCGCTTCGATTTTTTTGGCGGCGCCGTCGATAGCCTTCAGTGCATCGCCTTCGCTGCGCATCGCGTACGCGCCGGCCGCGCTCAGTCCTTCCTTGAGATGCTCGGCAATCGTCGCACTCGAGCGCGATACATTCGGTCCCTCATCCCAGACAATGGGCAACGCTTCTAGCGCGGTCTTCGCGCGCCACCACGTGTCGGCAACGACGGCGATAGTGGTGTCGTTCACCTTCACCGCGCGCCGCACGCCCGGGCGCTTCAGAATTTTCGATTCGTCGAAGCTTACGAGCTTGCCGCCAAACACCGGGCAATCCAGGAGTGCCGCGCACAACATGCCGGGCAGCTTCAAATCGATGGCGTAGACCAGGCTGCCATTGAGTTTGGGCGCGGTATCCAGCCGCTTCATCGGCTTGCCGGCGATCTTCCACTCTTTGGGGTCCTTGAGCTTGATGCTCTTCAGATCCGGCGGCGAGAGCTTCGCCGCGGCGCCTGCCACTTTCCCGTAGCTCGTCGACCGGCCCGATCCCGCATGCCGGATGATGCCGTCGCTCACCGTCAACTCGCCGGCGGGAACCTTCCACTCGTCTGCCGCCGCCTGCAGCAGCATGATCCGCGCAGCGGCGCCACCGCGGCGGACATAATCCTCGGAGGTGCGGATGCCGCGACTGCCGCCGGTACCCATCTCGCCCCAGATGCGCTTGCGCGCCAGGTTCTGGCCCGGCGTGGGCATCTCCGTCGTCACCTTGTTCCAATCGCACTCGAGCTCTTCAGTGACGAGTTGGGCCAAGCCGGTGAGCGTGCCCTGCCCCATTTCCGAACGGGCAATGCGGATGACGCAGGTGTCGTCGGGCTTGATTACGACCCACGCATTGACCTCCGAAGGGGTAACGACGATGCCTTGCGCCTCGGCCTGCCCGATCCCGAACGGCATCGGTATCCCCAGCGCGAGCCCCCCGCCCGCAACAGCGGCGGACCCGACAATGAACCTGCGCCGGGAAGGATTCGGCACGTTGGCTTGATTCCGGCGAGCGATTGTTTTCATGACATTCCTTCGCGCCTTAGGCCCGGGACTTGCGGTCGGTGGCGAGCGCTTTGCCGCCCGCAGCGGCCGCCATATGCACCGCCGCCCGGATGCGCTGATAGGTGCCGCAGCGGCAGATGTTGGTCATCGCCACGTCGATGTCCTGGTCGGTCGGATTCGGATTTTTCGCGAGCAGCGCCGTGGCCGCCATGATCTGCCCGGACTGGCAATAGCCGCACTGCGGAACGTCGAGTGCCAGCCACGCCTTTTGCACCGGATGCGCACTGGTGGCCGACAAGCCCTCGATGGTCACGATCCTGTCGGTCGCCTTGATGGCGCTCACCGGAATCGAGCACGACCGCCGCACCTCGCCATTGATGTGGACCGAACAGGCGCCGCATTGCGCCACGCCGCAACCGTACTTCGTTCCGGTAAGGCCTGCCTGCTCCCGGATAACCCACAGCAGCGGGGTATCCGCCTCCACCTGTACGTCGCGAACCTTGCCGTTGATGTTTAGCTTTGACATCGTGTCCTCACGGGCATGCATTTAGTGCCAGATCTCGTGGATGGAGGAGGGTGCATGCCAGGATGGTGCACCCGAGACGGGCAACTGCCAATGGCGTCCCGACCTGTCGAAAGTCTAGCGCATGCGGCGCCATCGATGCGGATCAGCGACCCCGCGAGCCTCGAATAAATGGATTGAGCCGGTCGAGATCGGCCTGTACCTGCTCGCGACTGCGCTCATACACGATCTCGCGCCCCATCGCATTCCCGACATAGGCGCGCCCACTGCGGTTCGGAGTGAGCTCGCAGCGGACGCTATGCACGCCTTGCCCCAGCACGACCTGTATCCATTCCGCGCGCTTGTTCAACACCACGACCTCCAGCGTCTGCCCGCTGGCCGTCACCCGCACTGTGATCGTCTCATCGGTCATCTCGTTCGATCTCCAAGTGCGCGCTCGATGCGGCGGTCCGGAATCAGCCACAGTAGCGCGACCAGCACATACAGACC